>NZ_KV840356.1:0-15702 GCF_001839185.1 Staphylococcus sp. HMSC65H10
TTTTTTTAGTGTCTACTATAGGGGGAGCATATCATTTCATGTTGAAGCAAGTACCGACCGCTCTTTTTTATTTATAATCATTTGCGTGAAATAGACGATTGAAAAATGGTTTACCAAATAATTTGTTCGATTGTTTTGTCGTCTAGTGATTTAGCGATTTCTGTCACTAATTGTACAGCGTTCAAGTAGTCTTGTTTATGCATAACAGAAACATTTGAATGCATGTAACGAAGCGGAACACCCACAACGATTGAAGGAATACCTTCATGTGCTAAATGGATACTGCCAGCATCTGTGCCGCCGCCTGGTGTTGTATCCCATTGGATTTCAATACCTTTGTCTTGTGCTACTTTTTTCACGTGCTTTCTAAATCCAGAATGACCGATTGCTGTCGCGTCCATAAGTACGACTAATGGTCCTTTGCCAAGTTCAGCTTCATGATCACCGCCGCCCATTCCTGGTGTATCATAAGCAATGCCGACATCCACTGCAATAGCTAAATCTGGTTTGATTTTATTCGCCGCAACTTTCGCACCACGTAAACCAACTTCTTCTTGAACAGTTGCACCTGATACTAAGTTAACATTGATTGCGTCGTCTTTTAGATTGTTTAAAGTATCTACAGCAAGTGCACAACCGAAGCGATTATCAAATGCTTTTGCTGTTAAGTAGTTCTCATCACCTAATACTTCGAACTCAGAGTATGGTGTTACCATATCACCGATATCAATACCAAGTTTTTCAGCTTCTTCTTTTGAAGCTACGCCTACATCAATAAACATATCCTTGATATCAATTGGTGTTTTACGTTGTTCAGGTGTTAAGACATGCGGAGGTTTAGAACCGATGATCCCTCTGATCTCTTTGTCATCATCTGTTGTTACAGTTACTTTTTGAGATAACATTACTTGGTTCCACCAACCACCGACAGGTGTGAATTTCAAATAACCTTTGTCGTCGATTTTAGTCACCATAAATCCAACTTCATCTAAATGACCGGCAAGCATTAAAGTTTTTGAACCTTTCTCTGCTTTTTTCTTTCCGAAGATGCCACCTAAATTATCTTCAACCAGTTCATCTGAAACAGGTTTCAAATAATCTTTCATCAGTTGTTTTACTTTGTATTCGTGACCGGCAATTCCGTTCACGTCTGTTAAGTCCTTTAATAATTTAACTGTTTTATCCATGAATATGTCCCCCTTCTTTTCTTATCATCATATCAATATTCAAGACGTGTGAACACTTTTTATGCTCGATTCATGAACCAAACAAAAAGGAGCTGTCCCTTCCGAAAATTCGGAATGAACAGCTCCTTCTCTATAATTCAGATTATTATTTCAGTAAAAATTAAACGTCTACGCTTAAACGTGGAATGAATGTTTCGAAATGAATTTGTGATTTGTCTAAACCTAATTCATATAATTCATTGACGATTGATTTCAAGAATGAAATACCGCCACATACATAAACTTCTGTATCTTCTGTAACATACTGTTTTAAATCTTCTTGAGTGATGTAGCCATTTGATTTGCGATCATGGATTTCATAAGTCACATTATCATTTTCTGCTGCATCGTTAGATAAACGTTGTGAGAATGGTACATCATTAACATCAGTTGTATTGTGAATGAATTGAATGTTCGGTACACCGACTTCAATTGCTTTTTCATACATTGACACTAATGGTGTTACACCAATACCTGATGCTAAGAATAACTGGTTTTTGTCAGTGTTATGCAATCTGAATGCACCTACTGGCGCAGTTAAGTTGATATCATCTCCAACTTTCACTTCGTCATGCAAGATAGTTGAAACTTCACCTTCACTGTCTTCAGAAACATCACGTTTAACTGCGAATGTTAACGTATCTTCGTCTCCGCCAACGATTGAATAGTGACGTTTTGCTCTGTATGGTAATTTATCACTTGAAACATCAACTGTAATATATTGACCTGCTTCAAAGTTGCGTAAATCATATTTATCTGATGAAACTGTAAATGCTTTAATATCTGAAGCGACATTTTCAATGTTTGTAACTGTGAATGGTTGGAAACCATCCCATAACATTTCAGCATACATGTCTTTCTCTACTTGAATGAATACATCTGCAATTTCCCAGTATGCGTTAATCCAAGCTTGAATCACTGGATCTTCTTCTTTTAAATCTAAAACGTGCATAATTGCTGCGATTAAATTTTCACCAACAATTTTGTAACCTGATTCAGGTACTTGTAATGCAACGTGTTTGTAAGCAATCTCTTTAACTACAGGCATAATTGCACCTAACTGTTCAATGTTTGCTGCTGCAGCTAAGACTGTTTGAGCTAAGGCTGTGGATTGCAAACCTTTTTTCTGGTTAGTTTGGTTGAACATGTTGCGTAACTCTGGGTGTTCATTGAACATTCTATTGTAGAAGAATGACGTAATTTCCACACCTTTTTCTTGAAGAACTGGTACTGTTTGTTTAATAATATCCATATCTTTTTCAGATAACATTTAACTTCACTCCCTCTTCGACTCAATTTCATCATAATACGAATATGACGAAATTAAAACAATTAAGAACCTAGTTCACATAATAGACAATTTTATTTCATATTTCTTCATATTCTTTTCACAATTAAGTATAAACAATATGACAAACTTAAAACGTATTATAATGATTTTTATTTAAAGCATTCTTCTTACATGTGCAGGACTCAAAATCCCGTGTTACTAATGAAATAAAGTATGACCTCCATTATTATTTAGCATAAATCCCCCTTTAACTTCTTTCCTATATAATGTTTCTAAATATTTCCGCTTTTTTCTCAGTAAATATTTGACAACTGAGAAAACTTAACGTTATTTTAATCTGATTTTCATAATTATTCTGTAAAATTAGTCTTGTGATAAAGATTAGGTCCGTAGTAGGATGTAATAAAGAAACAAACACGGTATATTGAACCTAATACAAAGTTCAATCGCAAATATTCGTGATTGAACTGATTAATATGACGCTTTAATGATTAGCCATTGAATACGGAGGTCTAAACAATGAACAAACTATTACAGTCACTTTCAGCACTTGGTGTGTCTGCTACATTAGTAACACCCAATTTAAACGCTGAAGCTACAGATAACTCTGTACCAAAGCTTAAAGGTGTTGAAGATGCGATTATTCAAAAAGGCGAAAATTACAACTTACTGAATGGAATCAGCGCTTATGATAAAGAAGACGGAGATTTGACTGATCAGATTATCGTCAATGGTCATGTCGATACAAATAAAATTGGTAAATACAAAGTCGAATATCAAGTCATTGATTCAGATGGAGCGAAAGATATTTCTGAACGCTACATAGAAGTCAAGTAACTTGTCGATAAAATCTATTTAAAAATAATTATTTTGTTTTTTGGCGCTAGCGCTTCCAACCCCTTAATTGATAAGTATTCTCAACTACAGCGCCCTTTTTTGTGCTTTCTGTCATTTTTGTCAGTATTCACAAAATGGACACATAAATTTAACAAATCTGTGAAAGCCCGTCAGGCCTAGTGTCTGTAAGGCTTTCTTTATTTTTATGTAAAAAAGTTGCGGATACCCACTTGTAAATATTGCATAATAAACTAAAATTATTGTTAAGCCCTACAATTGTAGTATTAGGAGGTCAATAAAGTGTCAAAAATTAAGTCTTTGCTTCTATTGTTCGGCTCACTGATTTTACTCAGTGGTTGTGAACATATGGAAGTACTTAACCCAAAAGGGCCAATGGCAAGCAGTTTAAAATGGCTGATCATTTATTCAATCATCTTTATGCTTGTTATTGTTGCGGTTGTATTTATTCTATTCGCTGTATTTGCTTACAAATACCGATACACAAATACAACACAATCAGGTAAAGTACATCACAGTGCTTTATTAGAAACTATTTGGTTCACCGTACCATTTATCATCTTACTTGCTTTGGCTATTCCAACAGTCAAAACACTTTATGAGTACGATGCACCGCCTGCAAAAGACAAAGACCCTGTCGTCGTTTATGCAACAAGCGCAGGTTTCAAATGGTTCTTTGCTTATCCAGAGCAAAAAATTGAAACAGTGAATCACATTACGATTCCAAAAGATCGTCCGATTGTATTCAAGTTGCAATCTATGGATACAATGACAAGTTTCTGGATTCCACAACTTGGCGGTCAAAAATATGCAATGACTGCAATGACAATGGAATGGACATTAGAAGCTGACCAAGAAGGTACGTTCCGTGGACGTAACTCAAACTTCAATGGTGAAGGTTTCGCTCGTCAAACATTCCCAGTACATGCAGTAAGCAACTCAGAATTCAACAAATGGGTAGAAAAAGCTAAGAAAGAACCTAAACTTTCTCAAGATACTTTCGATAAACAATTACTACCTACAACTAAGAATGAAGAGTTGACATTCAGTGGTACTCACATGGACTTCGTAGATCCAGCTGCTGACCCTGAATACATCTTCTACGCTTATAAACGTTTCCATTACACTCCAAAAGATCCAAACTTCTATGATGTAACTGAAGGCGTATTAAGCAAACCAGATTCAAAATATCCTGCTCGTAAATCTCAAATTACAAACGCTATGTATAAGAGACACGGTATGGATGCTATGATCTTACCTAACGACAAACCATATAATAATGAATTCAAGAAAGAAGAATCTCATAATATGGACGAAATGGAAAAAGCTCAAAAAGGCGCTAAAGATGAAAAAGCTGAAGAGCTTAACAAGAAAAATCATGGAGGTGAACATTAATGAATTTCCCATGGCATGAATTACTCGTTCAAGGTAACTGGATGATCACAATGGCACAAATTGGTGCGCCATTCCTAGTTATCGGGGTAATCGCAGTAATCACGTACTTTAAGTTATGGAAATATCTTTACAGAGAGTGGTTTACAACAATTGACCACAAGAAAATCGGATTAATGTATCTGATTTGTGCTGTATTAATGTTCGTCCGTGGTGGTATTGATGCAATTTTAATTCGTACGCAATTAACAATTCCGAACAACCCGTTCTTGGAATCAAACCACTATAACGAAATCTTTACAACACACGGTGTTATCATGATCATCTTCATGGCAATGCCATTCATTTTCGGTTTATGGAACGTAGTTGTACCTTTACAAATTGGTGCACGCGACGTTGCATTCCCTGTAATGAACAACATTAGCTTCTGGTTATTCTTCGGAGCAATGTTACTATTCAACATGTCATTCATCATTGGTGGTTCACCTGCTGCAGGTTGGACAAACTATGCACCACTTGCTGGTGAGTTCAGTCCAGGTCCTGGTGTTAACTACTACCTATTAGCTATTCAGCTTTCAGGTATCGGTACATTAATGACAGGTATTAACTTCTTCGTAACAATTTTACGAATGAAAACACCAACTATGAAATTTATGGAAATGCCAATGTTCACAGTAACAACTTTCGTTACAGCATTGATCATTATCCTAGTATTCCCTGTATTCACAGTTACATTAGCATTGATGACAATTGACCGTATCTTCGGTACTCAATTCTTCACAGTTGCTAATGGTGGTATGCCAATGCTTTGGGCTAACTTCTTCTGGGTTTGGGGGCACCCTGAGGTTTACATCGTTGTCCTTCCAGCATTCGGTATTTTCTCAGACGTTATTTCAACGTTCGCACGTAAACACTTATTCGGTCATAAGAGTATGATCTGGGCAACATCAGCAATCGCATTCTTGAGTTTCTTAGTATGGGTTCACCATTTCTTCACTATGGGTAATGGTCCTTTAATCAACTCATTCTTCTCAATCTCAACAATGTTAATCGCTGTGCCTACCGGTGTTAAAATATTCAACTGGTTAGCTACGCTATACCAAGGTCGAATTTCTTTCGAATCGCCAATGCTATTCTCATTAGCGTTCATCCCAACGTTCACAATCGGTGGGGTAACAGGGGTAATGTTAGCAATGGCTTCAACAGACTATCAGTACCATAATACGTACTTCTTAGTAGCCCACTTCCACTACACATTAGTTTGTGGTGTTGTGTTCGCTTGTTTAGCAGCACTTATCTTCTGGTATCCTAAGATGATGGGTTACAAATTGAATGAACGCTTGAACATTCCGTTCTTCTGGTTATTCGTAATCGGATTCAACGTATGTTTCATGCCACAATTCATTCTTGGTTTAGACGGTATGCCACGTCGTTTATACACTTACATGCCATCAGATGGTTGGTTCATGTTAAACGTAATTTCTACAATAGGTGCACTATTAATGTCAATCGGCTTCTTATTCTTAGTAGCTAACATTGTTTACAGTCACCTTAAATCACCACGTATCGCTTCAGGCGACTCATGGGGTATCGGACGTTCACTTGAGTGGAGTACTGCTTCATCAATTCCACCAGTGTACAACTTCGCAATCACTCCAGACTGGGATGATTTAGACACATTTGTAGATATGAAAAAACAAGGTCGTCATTACTTAGACAACCATAATTATAAAGATATCCACATGCCGAACAACACACCAGTTGGTTTCTTCATGGCTATCTTCTTAACTGTTGGTTGCTTCTTCTTAACATTCGAAACTATCGTACCAGCGATTATCTGCTTAATCGGTACATTAGGTACAATGATTTACAGAAGTTTCCAAGTCGACCATGGTTACTATATCCCAGCTTCTGAAGTAGCTGCTACTGAAGCAAAACTTCGTGAAGCTCGTGAAAAAGAACGGGAGGCTGAAAGTCATGCATGATACAAAAACAATTGATGCGCAATCGCATGAAGGTAATTTGAACAAGTTTGGCTTCTGGATCTTCCTAACAGCTGAATTCTCTTTATTCGGTACACTATTTGCGACGTTGCTTATCATGCAACACGGCGGTGATTACGCTGGTAAGTTAACAACTGATTTATTCGAAATGCCTTTAGTATTATTAATGACATTTGCGTTATTAATCAGTTCATATACATGTGGTATTTCAATTTATTACATGAGAAAAGAAAAGCAAAAACTAATGATGATCTGGATGATTATCACATTATTGCTTGGTATCTTATTCGTAGGTTTAGAAATTTACGAGTTCGCACACTATGCACACCAAGGTGTAACACCACAAATCGGTTCTTACTGGTCAAGTTTCTTCATCTTGTTAGGAACACACGGTGTCCACGTTTCGTTGGGTATCGGTTGGGTGATTTGTCTATTAATCCAAGTAGCAATGCGTGGACTTAATAAAGACAATGCGCCAAAATTATTTATCGTAAGTTTATACTGGCACTTCTTAGATGTTGTTTGGGTCTTCATCTTTACTGCAGTATACTTGATAGGGATGGTGTATAGCGGATGAATACAATAGCAAAACATACAGTTGGCTTTATTGCCTCAATTGTCTTGACACTATTAGCAGTATACGTGACGATTTACACATCTTTAGCACTTAACGCTAAGATTACAATTATCTTTGGATTTGCTTTCATCCAAGCTGCCCTTCAATTATTAATGTTCATGCATTTAACTGAAGGTAAAGATGGACGCACACAATTATTCAAAGTTATCTTCGCCATTATCATTACCCTAATTACTGTTATCGGTTCTTATTGGGTTATGGTCGGCGGACACAGTGCTCATATGTAATATCAGTATTTATATGATGCACAAAAAACTGGCTGGGGTTTCTCCCCTGCCAGTTTTTTTATACATAATTTTAGACTATTTTGCAGAAGGATTATAAAATATATAAGTAGCTTATTTTATTTTTAAAAGGAGGAAGAAAGAGATATGACAACCCCTATTATCATAGATACTGATCCAGGTATTGATGACGCAGCAGCTATTAGTATTGCGCTGAATCATCCTGAGATTGATGTGAAGATGATTACTACCGTACATGGTAATGTCAATATAGATAAAACTACACGAAACGCCCTACAACTCAAAGCATTCTTTGAAAGCGATGTTCCAGTACATCGTGGTGCAGTCGCACCTTTAATCAATGCACCGATTGATGCTTCTCACGTACATGGTGAAACAGGTATGGGTGGTTATGAACTTCCAGAACCCTCACCAGAATTACTTGCCTCTAATCGAGCTATAGAAGCTATGCGAGAAACTATTCTAGAATCTGATGAGCCCATTACACTTGTGCCAATTGGTCCTCTAACAAATATCGCTTTGCTTTTTAAAACGTATCCAGAAGTTAAATCTAATATCAAAGCGATTGTTTTAATGGGTGGCAGTGCTGGACGCGGTAATGTTACACCTGCTGCTGAATTTAATATCTACTGTGATCCTGAAGCTGCAGATATTGTCTTTAAAACAGGTCTCCCTATCACAATGGTTGGACTTGATGTAGCAAGAGGTGCTAGTTTATCAAGTACTGCAATCAACGAGTTGAAATCTATTAATCAAACTACCCATATGTTGTATCATATGTTTAATCATTACCACGGCGATGAATTCGATACAGGCATTGCTGTATACGATGCTTATACCATGCTTTACCTACTGCATCCAGAACACTTTAAAACTGCAGATGCAGCAGTTGCGATTGAATTAAACGGCACTTACACACGCGGTGCTACTGTTGTGAATTACAATGCTCAAGAAAAGTCAATAAACGTTGTTTTAGCAGTAGACAAAACTCGCTTTAAACAGCTGTTCTTTGAGGCACTCTCATATGCAAAATAAAACTAAATATGGTACATTCCCAATAAATTATTATGCTATAATAATGACGAAATCGAAAAAATATACAGGTTGTGAAATATAATGAATTTAAAAGAAGCGCGACATCAAAAAATACTATCCATCTTAAAAGAAAACGGAAGCGTCAGCGTCAGTTATTTATCTAATGATATGGACGTGGCTGCAATGACTATCCGACGTGATTTAAAAGAGCTTGAACATAAAGCCTTGCTTGTACGTGTTCACGGCGGAGCTGTCTTACCTCATACCTTTTATAACGAGCTTGCAAATGAAGAAAAACAACAGCTGAATAGTGATAAAAAACGTATGATTGCTGAAAAAGCCAGCCGACTGATTCAAAATGAAGATACGGTATTTATTGGCTCAGGTACAACAAATGAAGCCATCTTCCCTTTCATTAAAGATATGCGTTTACATATCATTACCAATTCACTGTATATTTTCGAACAATATGAAGGCTTAGAACATATGGATATTGTTTTAATCGGTGGCCGTTATCGAAAGAAAACAGGTTCATTTATCGGACGTCTCGCAAATACAATGCTGGAGTCATTACATATTGATAAAGCATTTATTGGCGTCAATGGTATCAGCGATAATGATGCGACAACTGCGAATGAAGAAGAAGGAAAAGCCAATGAAATTATTTTGAACCAATCTTCGAAGAAATATCTTGTTTCGGACAGTTCAAAATTCAATACACGTGCTTTTTCAGTTTTCTATCAAATCGATCATTTAGATGCGATTATTACTGATAACGATATTTCGCAAACAATCAGAGAGAATTATCAAAACTATACTGATATCTTATAATTTAATACGAACATTAACGCACACGAAACGTGTGCGTTTTCTTTTTGTCTAATTATTGAAATATCCCCTCTTATCTTCTTATAAATTCCCTTTTATCAATAGATTTACTTATTTTTTACAATCTATCAAATTGACAAATTACCCCTTGAAGTGTATATTCTAGATAAGAACAAAAACAAACATTTTCGAACAGGAGGATTTATTATGTCTATTGTTATTCATAGTGATTCACAGTCAAAAGAATTAAAAGATTTCATTTTAGAATCTTTAGCAGATGCTGAGTACGAAATCGAGGACTTATCAGTAAACAGTAAAGCAACTAACATTGCTGAAATTACACTTGAGGTTACTAAATATGTCCAAGAACACGAAGGTACTAAAGCCATTGTCATCGACAAATATGGTATTGCACCTTTCAACTTTGCGAACAAACAAAAAAATATTATTGCAGCAACGGTTTCAGATGAGCAATCAGCAAAAATGACTCATAGACACAATAATACAAACGTTATCGTATTAGGTAGCGAAGTTGTAGGTAAATTAAACGCATTAAACTGCGTAAAAGCATTCTTAAAAGCAGGCTACGACGCTGGACGACACCAAATCAGAGTAGATATGTTGAATTCTTTATGTTAATAGGAGGATATTAAATTATGAAAATTGCTATTGGTTGTGACCATATTGTTACAAATATTAAAGCAGAAGTTGCTACTTATTTAAAAAATAACGGACATGAAGTTATTGATGTCGGTACTTATGACTATGTACGTACACACTACCCTATCTACGGTACACGTATCGGTCATTTAGTTGCTACAGGTGAAGTAGACTTTGGTGTTGCATTATGTGGTACTGGTGTAGGTATCAGTGCAAGTGCAACTAAAGTACCTGGAACTCGTGTTGCATTAGTTCGTGATGCAACAAGTGCACGTTTAGCAAGAAGCGAATACAACTGTAATGTCATCGCAGCTGGCGGTATGGTTACAGGTGTTGACTTAATCAAAAACATCGTTGATACATTTGCAGAAACAGAATATGAACCAACTCCAGAAAAAGAAGCGATCATCAAAGCAATGGATGAAACTTTAAAACCTGAAGATGTTCATTACACTCCAGATATGTTCGATGATTTCTTAACTAAATGGAATAACGGAGAATATCACGACTAATGACATTCAAACTATTAACCGTTACATTAAATCCTGCAATTGATATCAATTACCCATTAGAACACTTCGAAATCAATTCAGTTCAACGTGCAACCGAAGATTACAAATCAGCTGGCGGTAAAGGCATCAACGTAGCACGTGTTGCGAGTGAACTAGGAATTGATGTTACATGTACAGGAATTATCGGCGGTAAATTCGGCGAGTGGTTAACTAACAACTTAGATGAAACAAAAATCCAACATGATTTCACTGTTTCTCCAGCTTCAACTCGTTTATGTATCGCCGTTACAAGCGAAAATAGTCAAACTGAAATTCTAGAAAGCGGTGCATTGCAACCAGAAGAAATTCAAATCCGCTTCTTAGAACACTTCAATTCGATTATCTCTAACTTTGACTTAATTACGATTTCAGGCAGCTTACCTAAAGGCTTCCCTGAAGACTATTACGTCAAATTGTTAGAAGTCGCAAATGAACAGAATGTACCAGTTTGTTTAGATACTTCAGGACAAGTATTAAACTATACTGTTAATCATTCAAAACATTGCCCTCCTCTCTTAATCAAACCAAATGATGAAGAGATCAAAGCAATTACTAATTCAGACAACATCGACTTAGCCAATCAATTATTAGACGAAAGCTTAGCGCATATTCCATATATCTTATTATCTTTAGGTAAAAATGGTGCATTACTACGTCATGAAGCACAAGTCTATAACGTTGATATTCCTAAAGTCGTTGCAATCAACCCAGTAGGTTCTGGAGATAGCAGTTTAGCTGGTTTCAGCTATGGCATCTCTAAAGACGCTTCTATCCAAGAATCAGCAACATACGCTATGGCTGCTGGTATTTCCAATGCATTAGAAGCACGAACTGGCCACATTGACTTAAATAACTTTGAGAAATTCAGTAATCAAATAACTATTGAAAAGGTGGAGCATTCATCATGACAAAATCAATTAAACCTTTATTAAACGACAAAAACTACATCGCTGCATTAGCAATCGACCAACGTGGCGCTTTAAAACGCTTATTAGGTGAAGATGCTAAAACAGAAGATTTAGAACAATTCAAAGTACATGTATCTGAAGAGTTAACACCATACGCTTCAAGTATCTTATTAGACCCTGAATATGGTCTTCCAGCAACTAAAGTTCGTGCTAAAAATGCTGGTTTATTATTAGCTTATGAAAAAACTGGTTACGATGCTTCAGAACCAGGACGTTTACCTGACTTATTAAATGTATGGTCTGTTAAACGTTTAAAAGAAGCTGGCGCAGATGCTGTTAAATTATTAGTTTATGTTGACATCGACGAAGACAAAGCAATCAACGATCAAAAAGAAGCTTTCGTTGAACGTGTTGGTGCTGAATGTGTAGCTGAAGGTTTACCATTATTCTTAGAAATCGTTTCTTATGACGCTAACAACGCAGACAGCGGTTCTGAAGAATATGCGAAAGTAAAAGCACACAAAGTAAACGAAGCAATGAAAAAATACTCTGAACCTCGTTTCAACGTAGACGTATTAAAAGTAGAAGTTCCTGTAAACATGAACTATGTTGAAGGTTTCGGTGAAAAAGCATTATTCACTAAAGAAGAAGCTGCTCAAGCATTCAAAGAACAAGCTGCTTCAACTAACTTACCTTACATCTACTTAAGCGCAGGTGTATCTGCAGACTTATTCCAAAAAACTTTATACTTCGCTAAAGAATCTGGTTCTACATTCAATGGTGTATTATGTGGCCGTGCTACATGGAGAGGTGCTACTGATCACTTCTCAGAAGGCGAAGATGCTGTTGTAGAATGGTTCCGTACTGAAGGTAAAGCAAACATCGAAAGCTTAAACAAAGTATTAGATGAAACTGCTAACCCAGTTAAATAATAAATCGAATCACTATTTTGCCTAGCAACCAAAAGTTGCTAGGTTTTTTTATGTTTTCTATATAGACAGTTATCTATATAGTTGATACTCTATTAAAGAAAGGATGATTTAATGGACTATCAAACATTATCTACATACTTAAAAGCGATATCGAGCCCTATTCGCTTAGAAATACTCAATTTACTGTCTTGTGGGGAATTATGTGCTAATGATTTATTGACCTACTTTCAAGTGACACAACCTACCTTAAGTCATCATATGAAAGCTTTAATGGATAATCATTTAGTTAATAAACGCCAAGATGGTAATAAACATTATTATCATTTGAATACAGAAACCTATACTTCCCTCTTAGATCAACTCCATGATATAGGTACATCTCAACCTAGTTGTGCATGTCACAACATTCATAAAGGAGTAGAACGACTTTGACTTTTCTAGCCATTACGATTTTTATACTTACCTTAATTTTTGTGATATGGCAGCCTAAAGGGCTGGATATTGGTATTACAGCGCTTGTAGGTGCTGTGCTTGCCTTGATCACTGGTGTTGTCACATTAAGCGATGTCGGTGAAGTGACACAGATTGTATGGAATGCGACACTCACATTCATCGCTTTAATCATCATTTCTTTAATCCTTGATGAGATTGGCTTCTTTGAATGGGCAGCTTTACACATGGTAAAAGCATCACAAGGTAACGGGATTAAGATGTTTGTTTATATCATGTTATTAGGTGCTGTGGTTGCGGCACTTTTTGCCAATGATGGTGCAGCATTAATATTAACGCCTATCGTTCTTGCGATGGTGCGACATTTGAACTTTAATCAACGTGTAATTTTTCCGTTCATTATCGCAAGTGGTTTTATTGCGGATGCGACTTCCCTACCGTTGGTCGTTAGTAACCTAGTCAATATTGTCTCTGCTGACTACTTTAATATTGGTTTTGTTGAGTATATGAAACATATGATGCTCCCTAACCTTTTTGCGCTTGTAGCCAGTATTATCGTGCTTTATCTATATTTTAAGAAAGCCATCCCAACACATTTCGATGATACAACACTCAAGTCACCCCGTAGTGCGATTAAAGATGATAAGTTATTTAAAATAGCTTGGATTGTGCTTTCAGTATTACTCATAGGTTATGTCATCAGCGAGTCATTAAATATTCCTGTATCATTCATCGCAGGCGTAGTTGCGTTAGCTTTCTTAGTACTCGCAAAAGGCTCTAAAGCTGTACACACAAAACAAGTTATTAAAGGCGCACCTTGGAACATTGTCTTATTTTCACTTGGTATGTATTTAGTTGTCTTCGGACTTAAAAATGTAGGCATTACTGCGTTGTTAGGAAACATCATAGATAACTTCTCACAACATGGTTTATTGAGTGGTATTATGGGCATGGGCTTCTTATCAGCTGTCTTATCCGCAATTATGAACAATATGCCAACTGTCATGATTGATGCGATTGCGATTAATCAAGCACATGCCTCAGGTATCATCAAAGAAGGTTTAATTTATGCGAATGTGATCGGTTCTGATTTAGGGCCGAAAATGACCCCTATCGGTTCGCTCGCAACATTACTTTGGTTACATGTTCTAGCCCAAAAAGGCGTCAAAATCTCATGGGGTGTTTACTTTAAAACAGGTGTGATTGTGACATTACCTGTCCTATTCATCACACTTATCGGTCTATATCTCTCACTACTACTTAATTAGAAAAGAGGAACACATATGGATAAACCTATTATTTACTTTATTTGTACAGGCAATGCATGTCGCAGCCAAATGGCAGAAGGTTTCGGAAAAGTGATACTTGGAGACGACTGGACTGTTATGTCTGGGGGGATTGAAGCACATGGTGTGAATCCTCTTGCGGTTAAAGCGATGCAAGAAGTTAACATTGATATCAGCGATCAAACCTCTGATAAAATCGATATTGATTTATTAAACAAAGCAAAACTCGTTGTGACGTTATGCGATCATGCGGAGACACATTGTCCTGTCGTCCCTAAGCATGTTAAAAAAGTACATTGGGGCTTTGAAGACCCTGCCGGCAAAGATTGGTCTGTTTTCCAAAAGGTCAGAGACCAAATTGGTCAACGTATTCTGCAGTTTAAAGATACGAAGCAATAACTTTCAAACATATATTCTATACCAACTTATATAACAAAACCCCTCAGAAAATTCTGAGGGGTTTTGCCTTACTTATTTACTTTCCATAAATGTCGTCTGATAATTGTTTATACCATTTCGCACTGTCTTTAACATAACGTTTTTGAGTTTCGAAATCGATATAGAATAAACCATAACGTTTATTGTAGCCGTTTGACCAGCTGAACATATCTTGTAGTGACCAGATGAAGTAACCTTTAACGTTGATACCGTCTGCGTATGCACGTTCGATTGCTTCAATATGTTGTCTTACATAGTCAATACGTTCGTCATCATGTACTTCACCGTTATCTTCAAGTACATCTTTGTAGCCTAGGCCGTTTTCAGTAACATAGATTTTTTTGTAGTTAGGATAGTCGTTTTTAATACGTTCCATCATGTCATATAGACCTTCTGGATAAATGTACCAATCCCAGTCATTTGTAGGGATTGCTTCATTTTTAACAACTTCTCCGATACCTTTAACACGGAAGACAGAAGTTCCTTTATCGCCTGTACCATTATGGTGAATATAGCTTTCTTCATTATGGTATTTGATCCAGTTACTTTGGTAATAGTTAATACCTAAGAAGTCAAGTTGTGGTGCAGCTTTACGGATTTCTTCTAGTTCTTCTTCGCGAATATCTAATTGTTCGAATTCTTCACCTAAGATTTCTCTTACTACAGTTAATTTAGCTGGAGTATAGTAACCTAGGAATGTTCCGTCTAACATGAAACCATTCATAAAGATATCATGTTTGTAAGCAGCGATTTGGTTTAATGGTTGATCATCGATGCTGTAGAATTGTGTTAATGCGTGAACTAAACCAATTTCACCTTCATAACCTTTTGATTTAAATAAGTTTACAATGCGGCTATGTGCAGCGATTTGGTTATGTTGTGCTTGTAAACATTTTAAAGTGTTGTACTGTTCACCAGGAGGGAAAGCACCTGTGATTTAACATACAAAACCACACACAAAAAAC
>NZ_KV840357.1:0-240 GCF_001839185.1 Staphylococcus sp. HMSC65H10
ACGTTCAATTCAGTATTTTCTGCTGTGTCGATGACTTTATCAAGTTCAACTTTGTCAGCTTTTTCTACTAAGTGTTTTTGTGCTTCTTTCAAATCTTGTGTTGCTTTATTGATTTCTTCAACTGTTTTACCAGCAGAATTTTTCACGATAGCTTGACCTGTTGTTTCAGCTTTAGTTAATGGTTCTACACTGTTTGGAGTATATGCATATTTATCGATTGAAGCTACTTTTTCAAGTTCT
>NZ_KV840358.1:0-14703 GCF_001839185.1 Staphylococcus sp. HMSC65H10
CAAGTTATAACGGTAGTTTGTCTACGGTCTGACAGATTGGCCAAAGCCAATCTGTTAGTGTGAATAATTATTTCACTTTATTAAATTCTTCGAAACTTCTTACATCCATTTCTTTCAATTTAACAGGTTTTGTTTTCTTAATGATTTTATGAACAATGAAAATAATAAAGAGCACTACAATCGGTACGAAGTCTTTAATTAATCCACCGACATTCAAGTGAATCATATTTTCAAATGAACCACCGAATAACAAGAACACGAGTATAGCTAAAACAAGAATCGGTCCTAGCGGATATAACGGTGTTTTATAAGGTAAACGTTCATTAATATCTATACCTTGTGCTTTTAATCCTTTACGCAATCTGATTTGCGAGAAGATTGCGGCTGCCCATACGAAGATAACAAGTTGCCCTATAATACCAAGTAATGTGAAAATCGCATTCGCATGGAAGTTCGCTAAAATAATGACCGCCACAACAATTACGAAGTTTGTTAAGATGGCTGGAATAGGTAACTTTGTTTTACCATGCAAATAACTTAAGAATTTCGGCGCTTGTCGATCTGTACTAAGTGAGAACAACATACGACTTGTTGAATAGATACCTGAGTTAGCAGCTGATAATAGTGATGTTAAAATAACCGCATTGATGACAGAAGCTGCAAAGGCGATACCGACTCTATCGAACACAATCGTAAATGGACTTTGTGTTACAGATTCACTTTTATTAAGTAATAACGGTTCATTGTAAGGTAAAATCGCTGAAATGACTGCGATTGAAAGAACATAGAATAATAAAATTCTCCAGAATACTGATTTAATAGCACTTGGCATTGATTTTTTAGGATCATCTGATTCACCAGCTGTGACCGCTACAATTTCCGTACCACCGACAGAGAATCCAGCGATAAGCAGAACGCTTAAGAAACCAGAGATACCGCCAACAAATGGTGCTTCACCGACAGTGAAGTTTTTAAAACCATACGTATGACCGCCAAGAATACCAAAGATAGTTAAAACACCTATAACGATGAAAACGATAATCGTCACAACTTTAATAGCTGCTAACCAGAATTCCGCTTCACCGAAGGCTCTTACCGTAAAGATATTCAATAATAGTAAGAACGTGATAAATATTAAACTCCATGTAAGTGGAGAGAAGAACTTAAATGTGTCCCAATAGTACAAGACATTTGATGCGATAATAACATCAACGCTTGTCACAAGTGACCACATTGCCCAGTATAACCAACCGACTGTAAAACCAAGTGAGGGGTCAACGAATCGTGTTGAATAAGAACTGAAAGAACCTGATACAGGATAAAAGGTTGCAAGTTCTCCGACTGATGACATTAAGAAATATAACATGACACCAATAATCAGATACGCTGCAATCGCACCGCCAGGACCAGCTTGAGAAATGACGCCGCCCATTGCGATAAAGAGACCTGTACCGATTGCACCCCCGATAGCAATCATTGATATATGGCGAGAACTGAGTCCTCTATTCATTTTGTTTTCATCCATATGCGTTACCTCTAATCTTTAAATTAAAATATATGTACTCTATTCTAATTGTTTTTATACGACTAATCAATGACCTTTGATGCATTAAATCAAATATTTTAAAAAATTCAGAAAAATGACAGAATTTTGTTCATTGTGTCCGTTAAATTGACATAAATTCTTAGTTGATATAGTAAGAGCGTATTAGACAAAATAGAAGGAGAGGTGTATATTTAGACCCAACAATAAAAAAAGTGAACGTTACCGATTTGAATAGGTAAGTTCACTATCGTAGTTTCAATACATTATTTAGTTTCGCGGTGTAATGTATATTTGTTCAATCTTGGGCAGTATTTTTTCATTTCGATACGTTCAGGATTGTTACGTTTGTTTTTAGTAGTAATATAATTACGATCGCCGCATTCTGTGCAAGCTAATGTTACGTTTACGCGCAATGTAGACACCCTTTCTATTAAGTTATTAGCAATACTTACGCACTTAAATTTACCACAATCATGCATATCGTGCAAGATGGATAAAATAAGCAGCATAAGCTCAATGTATTCTATTGTATAGAAAAATATACGATTAGTAAATAACTTTGCTTAAAAAATGAGCAAAAAGTATTGATAAAGATGGAAATTGTGTTATGATATAAATCGTAATAATTACGATTATGAACATTTACTATTAAGAAAGGTAGGAACTTTAATGGCAAAAAAATCAAAAGTTGTTAAAGAACAAAAACGAGAAGAACTCGTTGCTAAATATTACGCAAAACGTCAAGAGTTAAAAGCTAAAGGTGACTATGAAGCATTAAGAAAATTACCTAGAGATTCATCACCAACACGTTTAACTCGTAGATGTAAAGTAACTGGAAGACCTCGTGGCGTAATGAGAAAATTCGAAATGTCACGTATTGCATTCAGAGAACATGCACATAAAGGTCAAATTCCTGGCGTAAGAAAAGCAAGCTGGTAATTTCTAGTTTTTAGCAATCAATTTATCATGAAACACATTTCTTGAATGAAATGTGTTCTTTTTTTGTGTGTTTTTAGAGAGAATACACGCTTTTTTATGGTAAAAGTCGTAATGAGGTAGTATGATGTATATTGGACTTTTTGAGTTAGAGAAAATAAAGGGTAAGGTGTTAGATAGATATGAAAATTTTTGATTATGAAGATATCCAAATGATTCCTAATAAATGTATAGTGAAAAGCCGCTCAGAATGTGATACATCAATCCAATTCGGACCGCGTCGTTTTAAGATGCCGGTTGTTCCTGCAAATATGCAGACGGTTATGAATGAAAAACTTGCAGAGTGGTTCGCAGAAAATGATTACTTCTATATTATGCATCGTTTTGATGAAGCAGCGCGTATTCCATTCATCAAAAAAATGCAAGATAAAGGATTATTCGCATCTATTTCTGTAGGTGTTAAAGATAATGAATATGATTTCGTTAAAGAAATTGCAGAACAAGGTTTAAAACCTGAATATGTCACAATTGATATTGCGCATGGTCACTCAGAACAAGTCATTAACATGATTCGCCACTTGAAAGAATATTTACCAGATTCATTTGTGATCGCAGGTAACGTAGGTACGCCTGAAGGTGTAAGAGAATTAGAAAACGCTGGTGCAGATGCGACAAAAGTCGGTATCGGACCAGGCCGTGTATGTATTACCAAAATCAAAACAGGATTCGGTACAGGCGGTTGGCAATTAGCTGCAGTAAACCACTGCAGTAAAGCAGCGCGTAAACCAATCATTGCTGATGGTGGTATCAGAACTCATGGTGACATCGCGAAATCAATTCGTTTCGGTGCTTCAATGGTTATGATCGGCTCATTATTTGCGGCACATGAAGAATCACCAGGTGAAACAGTAGAACTTGATGGTAAATTATACAAAGAATACTTCGGCAGTGCTTCTGAATTCCAAAAAGGTGAGCGCAAAAACGTTGAAGGTAAGAAAATGTTTGTAGAACACAAAGGTTCATTAGCAGACACATTGAATGAAATGCAACAGGACTTACAAAGCTCTATTTCTTATGCAGGCGGTAAAGACTTGCTTGAATTAAGAAAAGTAGATTATGTCATCGTAAGAAACTCTATCTTCAATGGTGATAGAGACTAAGCTTTACCTTCTGGAGGTGTAGACGATCAGACGCACATTTTCATTTGTAGTCATCCTGTTACTTGCTGCTTTAATCATTCCTGTTAAAGAGACACCATGGATGATTGACATTCAAAATCAAGCAAAAGCCAAAATACAAGCAATCACTGCACAAGAAAGTGCCAATGAAACAGCACTTAAAGTGCCGGATAAGCAAGATTTTGCTTTAAATAACATTCAAATGAATATGACAAAAGAAGAAGTCGAACAGGCTTTAGGTAAACCTGAACGTGTCAGCGCAAATGAATATGGTTTAAAATGGTACACATACCATAAAGATTACCATTCATTCGTAATGGTCAGTTATATGAATAATAAAGTGAATGGTATCTATAGCAATCAAAATGTTATCTCTTCTAAATCTAAAATCAAGTATGGTTCGCCGAAATCAGCTGTAAGAGATAGACTAGGCCAACCGATTGATGAAATGACGAAAGGTAATTATAGATACCAAATTACGAGCGATGAATATGATGTCTTTGATAAAGATGGTATTTATACGACCGTCTTTTATGACAAGCATGAAAATAATCAAGTAACAGGTGTCATGCAGATTAGTAAGGAAATGGAACATCGTTTAACTAAACCTTACGGTGCGCCATCGTCTTCACTTGCTCAGAGTTTTGAGATGCAAAACTTTGATATAGTCAATGCAGAGCGTGTTCAAAAAGGCTTATCTGTATTGAAATATAGCGATGCAATCTCTAATACTGCACGAAAACACAGTAAAGATATGGCTGACAACCATTACTTTGATCATACTAATCCAAAAGGAGAATCTCCATTTGATCGTATGAAAAAGGATGGCATTGATTATAATAGCGCGGGTGAAAACTTAGCGTACGGCCATCAAAATAGTATTTTCGCACATGAAGGTCTGATGAATTCAGAAGGACATCGAAAAAATATTTTACAACCAAGCTTTAAAAACTTAGGTGTCGGTGTTGATTTCAATGATGAACGACAGCCTTTCTGGACTGAAAATTACACAAGTTAATCAGCTTTAAAATAAAGGCAAAATTTCTGTATTCAGCAGATATTTTGTCTTTTGCTTTATAAAGAAAAGATTAATTTATTCAGAAATTATTGATTAATGAATGATTTCTTGATTATAATAAGCACAAGCAGAAAAAAGGTTAATATTTTATAATACATATTAAATGACTTGAAATCATAAAGGAAGGAGTGTGACTATGAATATTTCAGATATCGCATCTATGGCAAACGTATCAAAAAGCACAGTATCAAGATACTTAAATGGTGGATCTGTCAGCCAGAAAACTAAGGATAAAATAGATAAAATTGTACAGGAAACAGGCTATTCACCTAATCAATTTGCACAATCTTTAAAAGCCAAACGTACATTCATGATTGGTGCGATTATTCCTAGACTTGATTCCTATGCGGCAAATCAGATTCTTGAAGGTGCAGATACTTACTTACGTGAAATTAAGTACCAAACCCTGATTGTTAATACGAGTCAAAGTATTGAACAAGAAATAGAAGCATTATATACACTAAATAAAAATAAAGTAGATGGTATTTTATTAATCGCCACACAAATCACAAAGCAACACATTGAAGCGATACAAGAAATAAAGGCTCCTGTTATATTAGTCGGGCAGTCAGATGAACATGTACCTTCTGTAATACAAAATGATTTTGAAGCGGGGCGCACTATTGGAGAATTATTTGGACAACAAAACTTTAAACGTATCGCATATTTAGGTGTCGATGAATATGATAAAGCAGTAGGTGTTGAAAGAAAAAAAGGTATATTGTCAGGTTTAAAACGATATAATCAAACGCCTGATGTTTATTACACAACTTTTGATTTACAACAAGCTGTAGTCGCTGCAAAACCGCTAGTGTCTCAATACGATGCATTAATTTGCGGGACAGATAATATTGCGTTAGGAACCTTAAAAGCTGCCCATCATCAACATATTCAAGTTCCAAATCAATTATCAATAGCGGGATTCGGAGGCTATGATACAACCTCTATTGTCACACCATCTCTTGCGACAATCAGCTTTCCCTATAAACAAACAGGTGAGAAAGCTGCCCAAAATTTAATTCGTATTATCAATGGTAAAGCGATTAAACAAATAGAAGTGATGGATTTTGAGTTTATTAAAAATAACAGTATTGACTTATCTGAAAGCAATGAGTAAAATGTTTGTGAAAGCGTTTTACTTTTATAGTATTTTGGAACCGGTTCCAAATAGAAAGGAGTGATAGGATGGAATGGACACGCGAAGCAAGGTATCGAGGGTTATCTTCAATTACAAATGAAGAATTTGAAAGTATGACAGACAAAGTGCATCAATCGCCTTGGCGACAATACTTTCATGTTCAACCTGTTTCGGGATTGTTAAATGATCCAAACGGCTTCATTTACTTTAAAGGTCAATACCATTTATTTTATCAATGGTATCCGTTAGGTCCTGTTCATGGTTTGAAATATTGGTATCACGTTGTTTCTGATGATTTGATTCATTTTGAAAATAAAGGACCAGTCGTCTATCCTGATACCACATATGATTCGCACGGTGCTTATAGTGGCTCTAGTATACAAATTGAAGACCAGTTGTATTTATTCTATACAGGTAATCATAGGACAAAAGATTGGGAACGTTTACCTTATCAAATGGTAGCGACATTAAATGACGCGTTTCAAGTGAAGGACAAAAAGCCACTCATTGAAGGTTCACCGCAAGGTTATACCGACCATTTTAGAGATCCGAAAGTTTGGCAGGAAAATGGAAATTATTATTTCGTGATTGGTGCACAAACTACAGCACAAACAGGGCGTGCTTTAATCTATCAAGGTGATACAACATTCAAGTTTCATTTACTCGGAGAAATTCAAACAGGTTTATCAGATTTCGGATATATGTGGGAATGCCCAGATTTATTTAAATTAGGAAATAAAGATGTGTTAATTTTTTGTCCACAAGGGTTAGAAGCAGATGGGGTGAAGTATCGTAATATCTATCAATCCGGTTATATCATAGGAGATTTTGATTTAAAGACTTTAGAAATGAAACATGATGGATTTGTTGAATTAGATCACGGCTTTGATTTTTATGCGCCGCAAACAACTATTTCTAAAGAAGGCGAACGTGTCTTAATCGGATGGATGGGTTTACCAGACATTAACTATCCAACAGATGTTTATAACTGGGCACATTGTCTGACTTTACCGAGGGTATTGAAAGTTAAAGAGAATACATTAATACAAACGGTACATCCAGATGTAGAAAAGTTGAGAGTTCGCAGTAATGAAACAAAAATGGATATCACTGATGACAACACTGTATTAGATTTGATTCAACCAGACCGTTCAGAACTCAACATTTCAATCGTTGAAAATGAAGCGGATGTATTAAGCATAGTTTTTTCTAATCAAGTCGAAGAAGCGGTTAAAATAACGTATGATAAAAATACAGGAGTTTTTGAACTAGATCGCAGCCAGAGTGGTGAATTACCAAACAATCAAGATAATCAAAAGAGAAGTGTACAGTTATTTGATGCTTTAAAATCATTGAGAATTTTTATAGATACATCAAGTATAGAAATCTTCATTAATGAAGGTACACATGTGATGACGTCTAGACTGTTTCCTGTTGAACCATATCAATATTGTCAACTATCGTCAGAGTCAGGAACGGTCAAAATGGAAACGAAACAATATGAATTGAAAAGAGGGTAATCATGAATAAATTATATGCAGTTGGAGAAGCATTAATCGATTTTATCCCTAGTGAACGTGATGCGAAATTAAAAGAAGTGACACAGTTTTCACCACAAGTCGGCGGTGCACCTACAAACGTCGCAAGTTGTGTCGCAAAATTAGGCGGCGATGCGGCAGTGGTTACACAAGTCGGTGATGATGCATTCGGCGAGAAAATAGAAGATAAACTCAAGGATGTTGGTGTCGATACGCAGTATTTGAAACAAACATCGACAGCGAATACAGCACTCGCATTTGTCAGCTTAACCGCAGCGGGAGAACGAGACTTTGCGTTTTATCGTAAACCTTCAGCAGATATGTTGTTGGAAGCGGATCAGTTAACAGATTTATCCTTTGATGAGACAGATATTCTGCATTTTTGTTCGGTTGATTTAGTAGATTGTCCAATGAAAGCAACACACCGCATGTTAATTGATCAAATGTTAGAAGCAAAAGGGACTGTTGTTTTTGATCCGAACTTACGCTTCCCGCTTTGGGATGATTTAGATGCATTACACCATACTGTATTAGAATTTATTCCTAAAGCACATATTGTCAAAATTTCAGATGAAGAATTAGAATTTATTACGCGTATTAAAGATAAACAAGCAGCAATCGATTCGCTTTTTAAAGGCAATGTAGAAGCTGTTATTTATACAGAAGGCAAAGCAGGTGCTGCGCTTTATACAAAAGAAGGCTTAATTGCAAAAGAAACTGGTTTTAATGTAGAAGTTTTAGATACGACTGGTGCGGGTGATGCCTTTATCGGTGCCATCAACTATCAGTTATTAACACATGGTAAGCACAAGCTTTTTGAAGAAAGTCATCAATTTTTAAAATTTGCGAATGCGGTCGGCGCATTAACAACTACTGCATATGGTGCGATAGAAAGTCTGCCGACAAAAACACAAACGACAACGTTTATGAGAGGTGAAAAGTAATGAGTGATAAGAAAATAGCAGAAGCGGTCATTCAAGCAGTGGGTGGAGAGGAAAATATTGAATCTCTTGCCCATTGTGCGACGCGTTTAAGAATCATGGTCAAAGATAATGAAAAAGTAGATCAAGCAGAAGTAGAAGAAATTGAAAAAGTAAAAGGTGCCTTTTATAACTCGGGACAATTTCAAATTATTTTTGGAACCGGTACCGTCAACAAGATTTATAATGAAATTACACAATTAGGTGTAGAGGGCAGTTCGAAATCAGAGGTTAAAGAAGCGGGTGCCAAACAAGGCAATGCATTTCAACGTGCGATTCGTGTGTTCGGTGATGTTTTCGTACCGATTATTCCAGTCTTAGTTGCGACAGGTCTGTTTATGGGACTACGCGGTGTCGTAATGAACGACCAAATTTTAAGCTGGATGGGCATGACAGCTAAAGATATCCCACAAAACTTTATTTTGTTCACACAAGTGCTGACGGATACTGCCTTTGCGTTTCTGCCTGCATTAGTTGCTTGGAGTGCCTTTAAAGTCTTTGGTGGCAGTCCTGTTTTAGGTATCGTATTAGGATTGATGCTCGTAAACCCAGCATTGCCTAATGCGTATGAAGTAGGTGATGGTTCAGCAGAAGCTATTAAATTCTTTGGTTTTATACCGATTGTCGGTTACCAAGGCTCAGTATTGCCTGCATTCTTTGTCGGCTTGATTGGTGCTAAGTTTGAAAAAGCATTGAGAAAACGTATTCCAGATGCGATTGATTTAATTGTGACACCATTCTTAGTCTTACTTGTGATGATTACTTTAGGATTATTTGTGATTGGTCCTGTATTCCATTCAATTGAAACAATTATATTGTCAGGAACAGAATGGGTACTTGCTTTACCATTCGGTATCGCTGGACTTTTAATTGGGTTCTTCCAACAAATTATCGTGGTTACAGGTGTACATCACATCTTTAACTTCATGGAAATTCAGTTGTTAGAAAAATTCCATTATAATGAATTCAACCCGATTATTTCAGCAGCTATGACAGCTCAAGCCGCAGCAGCTGTTGCGGTAGGACTTAAAACGAAAAAGGCTAAATTAAAAGCGTTAGCGTTACCTTCAGCATTTTCAGCACTACTTGGTATTACAGAACCTGCGATTTTCGGTGTAAACTTACGTTACTTTAAACCTTTTGTTTGTGGTTTGATTGGTGGAGCAGTAGGTGGATTCTTCGCAGCACTTTTCCACTTAAAAGCATCAGGTATGGCGATTACTGTATTGCCAGGTATCTTATTATTCTTAAAAGATATTGGCCAATTGCCACTTTATTTATTAGTATTAGTAATTTCATTTGCGACAGCTTTTGTATTAACTTGGTTCTTTGGATATAGTGATAAATTAGCTGAGGAGATCAAGGAAGCTAAATAATGGATAAACTGTTAATCACAAATTGTGGTTAACAGTTTTTTTAATAGAAAATGTTCGCAATTTTTGTGAAGCATCATGGCAAAAGAAAAGTTTAAAAGTTATAATCATTTCGAGTATTGAAGAAGATCAAAGGAGTGCAAAGATGCGAAAATTAGTCATTATTATCCATCCAGATATGGAAAACTCAGTAGTTAATCGTATGTGGAAAAATGCTTTGATAAGCGAACAAGTTGATGTTGTCGATTTATATGAATTGTACCCTGACAGAAACATTGATGTTGCACGCGAACAAGAAAGATTAATGAGCTACGATACAATAGTATTCCAATTTCCATTGTATTGGTATAGTAGTCCGCCATTATTGAAACAATATCAAGATGAAGTATTTTTATTTAATTTTGCATATGGTCCAGAAGGAACGAAACTTCGTGATAAAAAATTTGCGATTGCGACGACAGTTGGCAGTTTAGAAGAAGATTATTCAGAAGAAGGTTCGAATCGATTCACGTTAGACACATTACTTTCACCATTCGTTGCGACTTTTAATTATATCGGTGCCCAATATAAAGGACACTTTGAACAATATGGTACAGTGAATCATGCGACGAAAAACGAATTGATTGAAGGTAGCAAGCACTATATAGAATTTGTGAAAGCCTTATAAATAAAAAAGCTGAGATCAAAAAACGATCTCAGCTTTCGTTTAATTAGAATAAATACTCTCCAAACTCTAAAGGTTCAATGTATTTGCCGTCTTTATCAAACACACGCATGTTACCGCCAGAGATTTCATCAATAAGTAAAACTTCACCAGTTTTTTCATCGCGACCAAATTCTAATTTAATGTCGTAAAGTTCTAAACCTTTTTGTGCAAGCTCTTCTTTAATGATGTCTGAAATTTTTACTGTTAATTTAGCAATTTCGTCGTATTCACCTGGTTTTAAGATGTTTAACGCTTCAAGACCTGCTTTGTTGATGAGTGGATCTTGTCTTTCATCATCTTTTAAAGTCATTTCTACATATGCGTTAAGTGGTGCGCCTTCTTCGATATAGTCACCGTATCTGCGGATAAATGAACCCACTGCGCGGTATCTGCAAATAACTTCTAATCCATGACCGAATACTGATACTTTTTTAACACGCATTTGACGATCTTCAATATTTGCGTCGATATAATGTGTTGGAATACCAGCAGCGTTGATTTTTTCAAAGAAATAACTTGTCATTTTAAGACCAGCTTTACCTGAACCCTCAACAGTTAAGCCAACTTGGTTTTCACCTGGATCAAATTTGCCATCTTTTCCTGTCATATCATCTTTGAAGAAAAGAACAATTTCACCATCTTTGTCTTGATAGACATCTTTTGTTTTACCTTTGTAAATTAAATCCATTTCATCTCACTCCTCAAGTATTACTCATGTTTAGTATAAGTGAATTTCTCTTTTATATAAATACAAAAGTATGAAAATATGATGGCATTGCTGCATTTTAAACTAAAAAGCAAGGTGCATGCAAGACTAAAGCCGCTTTAAGATGCAAATTATTTATGCACAGTATAAAAAATAACAGAACGGAGATAAACACAACAAAATAATTAAAAACACCCCATAATGTCTATGAATTTTGGACATTATGGGGTGTTAGTAGTTTACTAATCTAATTTGAATTTAAATAATTTGTCACGAACAAAAATTAAGAAGAGATGATATGCCTATGAACAGATACGATTGCCTATAGCTCTCTAAATAGACCTACAACTTTACCTAAAACAGATACATGTTCTAAGTAAATAGGTTCCATTGTACTGTTTTCAGGTTGTAATCTATAACGATGTTTTTCTTTGTAGAAACGTTTTACAGTTGCTTCATCATCTTCTGTCATAGCTACAATAATATCACCGTTTTCTGCGATAGTCTGACTTCTGACGATGACTTTATCTCCATCTAAAATACCAGCTTCAATCATACTGTCTCCAACAACATTTAAAATGAAAATGTCGCTGTTATGTGTTGATGTAAAGTGTTCTGGTAATGGGAAGTATTCTTCTACATTTTCTACTGCTGTGATTGGGACACCGGCTGTGACTTTACCAATAACTGGTACGTGGATAGTACCTTCGATCTCAGCAGCATCTTCAATTTGGTCGCTGACAATTTCAATTGCGCGTGGTTTTGTAGGGTCACGACGAATATACCCTTTGCTTTCTAATCGTGATAGATGCCCGTGTACAGTAGAGCTTGAAGCAAGTCCGACTGCTTCACCGATTTCTCTGACACTTGGCGGATAACCTTTTGTATGAACGACTTGTTTTATATATTCATAAATTTCGCTTTGACGCTTCGTAAGTTCAGTCATTTATATGCACATCCTCTTCTAGTTTGTTCTTATTATATCACGTTAATATAGCCTTTACAAACATTTGTTCGTAAAAGTGTTGACACCGAACAATCGTTCTGATATTGTTTAAATACAAACAAATGTTCTAGGGGTGTTCGAATAATGATTAGGAAATATCAAACTAGTTTTTTACTATATACAGCAGTATTGTTAATGTCTTTTATGTTAGTTTCAGCGTTTTTAATCGGTGCAGAGCAGTCAAGTAATGAGGAACAAGTGTACGAAATGACAGATCATACACTTCCAACTAAGGTAGAACAAAAAGCCGAACATGAGCAACAATATATAGAACAGGGCGAACAAAATAACAGACCTATCGTCGCAACTGTTCACTGATTTATAAATAAAGTGTGTTGATTATACTGCTAACACGATGTGTTCTATAGTGTAAGGTTTCTGTGATCGGGAATAAGTTTAGTAGAACATATTGATTTTATTTTAAGCGATTGTTTGCTAAGATAAATAATCATCAGACTAATGGAGGTCGATAGCATGGCAGATCAACATAAAGAAACAATTAACCGTATTAATGAACTTTCTAAAAAGAAAAAAGAAGAAGGCTTAACAAAAGAAGAAGCGAAAGAAAGAGCAGAGTTACATCAAAAATATCTTGAAACATTCCGCGAAGGTTTCAAACAACAAATTGAAAATACAAAAGTATTAGATCCTGAAGGAAATGATGTAACACCAGAAAAATTAAAACAAGTACAACGTGAGCAAAATAAAAGACAATAAAACTCAATATACTACAATAAATGTAGAGCTTTTAGAACAGAATAATTGATGTTCTAAAGGCTCTTTTTTCATAAAAATGTATATTTTGATTGTTTTAATCACTTTTATTATATTTGATAGCGATTTCATGAGGACAATAAATGTTAAACTTAACTGATTTAATGTATAATGGCATAAAATCATGCTGTATAGAAAGGAAGTTTTATTGATGTTCGATAAAAGAGATGAGCTTGCAATCAATACAATCAGAGCATTAAGTATTGATGCAATTGAAAAAGCAAATTCTGGTCACCCAGGATTACCGATGGGTGCTGCACCAATGGCATACACATTATGGACAAGACATTTGAACTTTAACCCTAATTCAAATGAATACTTTAACAGAGATAGATTCATCTTATCTGCAGGGCACGGTTCTGCATTACTTTACAGCCTATTACATGTATCAGGCAGCTTAGAATTAGAAGAATTGAAACAATTTAGACAATGGGATTCTAAAACTCCAGGACACCCTGAGTTCAGACACACACAAGGTGTCGAAGTAACTACAGGTCCACTTGGACAAGGTTTCGCAATGTCAGTAGGTATGGCAATGGCAGAAAACCACTTAGCAGGTAAATTCAACAAACCAGATGCTGAAGTCGTAAATCATTACACTTATGTTTTAGCTTCTGATGGTGACTTGATGGAAGGTATTTCTCATGAAGCAGCTTCATTAGCAGGTCACTTACAATTAGACAAATTAATCGTGTTATACGATTCAAATGATATTTCACTTGATGGTGATCTTGATAAAGCATTCTCTGAAGACATCAAAAAACGTTTTGAATCATATGGTTGGAACCACATCTTAGTTAAAGATGGTAATGATTTAGAAGAAATTAATAGTGCCATTGAAAAAGCTAAAGAACAAAATGGTCCAACTATGATTGAAGTTAAAACAGTTATTGGTTACGGTTCACCAAATAAATCAGGTACACATGGTGTACATGGTGCGCCACTTGGTGATGATGAACGTACATTAACATTAGAAAACTATAAATTGGATCCAGAAAAACGTTTCTACGTTCCGGATGAAGTTTATGATGTCTTCAATGAAACTATGTTGACACGTGCAACTGAAAACGAAGAAGCATGGAAAGCTTTAGTTGAAAAATACGCAGAATCTTATCCAGAATTAGCACAAGAATTCAAAGATGCGATTGCTGGTAAATTACCTGAAAACTATGAAGCAGAATTACCAGAATTCGAAGTCGGTTCAGAAAGTGCTACACGTGCAGACTCAGGTGAAGTCATTCAAGCACTAAGTAAATCTGTACCTTCATTCTTCGGTGGTTCAGCAGACTTAGCTGGTTCAAACAAATCAAATGTTAAAGATGCACCAGACTATGATCGCAATACACCTGAAGGTAAAAATATTTGGTTTGGTGTTAGAGAATTTGCGATGGCAGCAGCTGTAAACGGTATGGCAGCACACGGTGGAGTAAATCCTTACGGTGCGACATTCTTCGTGTTCAGTGACTACCTAAAACCAGCATTAAGACTTTCAGCAATTATGGGTCTTAATTCAACATTTATCTTTACACATGACTCAATCGCTGTTGGTGAAGATGGTCCAACTCACGAACCGATTGAACAATTAGCAGGTTTACGTGCAATTCCTAATATGAATGTGATTCGTCCAGCAGATGGTAACGAAACACGTGTAGCTTGGGAAGTTGCATTAGAGAGTGAACAAACACCAACTTCATTAGTGTTAACACGTCAAAACCTTCCAGTATTAGATGTTTCTAAAGAAACA
>NZ_KV840358.1:14803-34412 GCF_001839185.1 Staphylococcus sp. HMSC65H10
TAGATGTTTCTAAAGAAACAGTAGAAGAAGGTGTACGTAAAGGTGCTTATGTAGTATATGAATCTGAAGAAAATCCAGAATATCTTGTATTAGCTTCTGGTTCAGAAGTAAGCTTAGCCGTAGAAGCAGCAAAAACTTTTGCGGATAACGGCAACTCAGTACGTGTTGTTTCTATGCCGAACTGGCATGCATTTGAACAACAACCAAAATCTTACCAAGATGAAGTTATCCCACCAACTATTAAAAAACGTTTAGCGATTGAAATGGCTTCTTCATTAGGTTGGCATAAATATGTCGGCTTAGAAGGCGAAGTACTTGGTATCGATCGTTTCGGCGCAAGTGCACCAGGCGGATTAGTTGTTGAAAAATATGGCTTCACTAAAGAAAATGTTTTAAAACTTTTGAATAACCTATAAGTTTTGAATTAAGATAAAGATAAGAGCTATTCTACAATTGAAACACCCAAAATAGCGGTTAGCGTTTCAATGAGCTAGGAATAGCTCTTATTCTTATGTTTTAGTATCGATTCAACTTGAAAAGATGAAATTATTTTAGTAAAATGCTAAAGGATAAAGAAAGTGGGTGAGACAATGGCAACTTGGATAGCAATTTTATTAATCATTGCTGCACTTATCATCGGTTTAGTTGGTGGATTCTTCCTAGCAAGAAAATATATGATGGATTATCTTAAAAAGAATCCTCCTATCAACGAAGAGATGTTACGTATGATGATGATGCAAATGGGCCAAAAACCATCTCAAAAGAAAATCAATCAAATGATGACGATGATGAACAAAAACATGGATCAAAAAATGAAATAATCAGTATCTATAAAAAGAAAGTTGTGTGCAGCGGCATATAGCTTTCTTTTTATTTGTATTTATACATTTTCAATCGTTTTGATATGGAAATATAGACACAAAATGATATACTATGAAATGATTTCTCAGGATAGACTTAATGTAGAAAAGAAGGTGTCACGGTGTTATATCTTATATTCTCAGTCGGTGTCGCATTTTTAATGAGTATCGGCGTTATTATATTACGAATGAAAGCACAACAATATCCAGTCAATGAGAAGAAACTCATATTGCCGCCGATTTTTATGTCTACAGGTGCACTGATGTATGTTATTCCTTATTTTAGAATTACAGGACTTGAAGCACTTGAAGCAATGGCAGTCGGGTTGATGTTCTCAATTGTATTGATTTGGACATCTCGTTTCGAGATAAAAGGTAAAGAGATTTATATGAAACGTTCAAAAGCCTTTCCAATCATTTTGATTTCCTTGCTAGTGATTCGTACTGTTATGAAACTTGTCATCAGCAGTCAAATTGATCCAGGTCAACTCGGCGGTATGTTTTTCTTATTGGCATTTTCAATGATTTTACCATGGCGAATTGCGATGTTGATGAAATATAAAAAATTAAGAAAACAAATAGCTGATTGATGGATAATAGTAAATAAAACAATAAATATAATTTAAACGATGTTTTGCAATGATTGGTAAAGCATCGTTTATTTTTATTTTGGGTAAGAAATAAGCATAAAGAGAGGTGACTCGGAGTGAAACTCAAACATGTTATAGGTATTATTTCAGCGATTATTGCTGGGATGGTGTATACCTTTGCGAAATTTCAAAAGCTATATAAGTAGTCAATGATAAACGTCTATTCTCTATAAAGGGATGGACGTTTTGTATTATAATCAATAAAAGAGGTGATTAGATGAAAATCATACATACTGCCGATTGGCATCTAGGTAAAATTTTAAATGGGCAATCTTTTTTAGAGGACCAACGTTACATTTTAAACCAATTTATTGATGCGATGAAAGAAGAACAACCAGACGTCATTGTCATTGCAGGTGACTTGTATGACACGAGCTATCCAAATAAAGAAACAGTTAAATTATTAGAAGAAACAACAAGAACTTTAAACTTAACATTAAATATCCCACTTATCATTATTAGCGGTAACCATGATGGCAGAACACGATTGAATTATGGTGCTAGCTGGTTTGAGCATACGCATTTATATATTCGCACCAATTTAGACCGCATTGCAGAACCGATTACGATTAATGGTGTGAATTTTTATATGTTGCCATACGCAACTTTAGGAGAAATTCAGCATTTCTATACAGAAGAAAAATTGAAGTCCTACGATCAAGCAATTCAATGTTGTTTAAAACATATGACAGCACAATTAGACTCTAATCAAACTAATATATTAGTCGGTCATCTGACTGTTTCAGGTGGCATAAAGTCAGATTCAGAACGTGAGTTATCTATTGGAACAGTTGAAGAAATACCGGAAAATGTTATGAAGCAATTTGATAGCGTACTCTTAGGCCATTTACATCATCCATTCAGTATTCAATCAGATTTTGTTCATTACAGTGGCTCACTCTTACAGTACTCATTTTCAGAAACGAAACAAGCAAAAGGTTATCGTAAATTAACTGTAGATGAAGAAGGATACATTGAATCTATTTTCATTCCACTCAAACCATTGAGAGAATTAGAAGTCGTTGATGCCACTTATGAAGAAGCAATTCAAGAAAATGCACAAGTTAAAAATAAAGAAAACTACATCCATTTCAATTTAACTCAACTTTCACATGTTAATGATCCGATGATGAATTTAAAACAAATCTATCCTAACGTATTAGCACTATCTAATCAGAGTCAAACGTTTGAAGTACATGAAACACAAAATGCGATTAAACAAATGACAGATAAAGAAATTATTGAAGATTTCTATGAAAGCATGACACAAAAATCATTAAGCAAAGTACAAGAACAAAAAATTAATGACTTGTTAAATCGCATGAATCGAGGTGAAGAAGCATGAGACCATTGACATTACATTTAGAAAACTTCGGGCCTTTCTTAGACGAAACAATAGATTTTTCTAAACTAGAGGATAACGAACTGTTTTTAATCAGCGGTAAAACAGGTTCAGGAAAGTCTATGTTATTTGATGCGATTGTCTATGCTTTATTTGATGAAGCTTCTTTAGAAAGCAGAAAAGGCAAAGAGCTTAGAAGCCATTTCGCAGATGGTAAATCACCAATGGTTGTCACATTTGAATTTCGATTGAAAAATCGTTTATTTAAAGTCGTCCGACAAGCACCCTTTGTTAAAGAAGGAAATAAAAACGAGACAAAAGGCGAAGCACTAATTTACGAGTGGAAAAATGACGGCTATGAACTTATAGAAAGTCGAATCAGACAAGGAAAAGAGTATCTGATCAGATTATTAGGCGTTAATGCCAGTCAATTCAGACAATTATTTATTTTGCCGCAAGGTGAATTTAAAAAGTTTTTATTCTCTAAAAGTTCTGAGAAACAAACGATTTTACGTACATTATTCAACACAGTACGTTTTGACCACCTAAAAAAGCAACTAGAAGAAGAGATTAAAGATGAAAAACATCAAATTGAATTACGTTATCAAACAATTGCGCAACATTGGCAAAATGTAGATAATTTTGAAGATGAACATTTAGAAAATTTGAAAACAACACCAAGTATTCAAACAGATAAATTGATGTTGTATATCCCAGAATTTGAAACAACAGCTGAAACAATATTAAAACAACTGACAAAACAAAAAGAAAAAGAACAAAATGAATTTGAAAAAGCAGATGCTACGTATCGTAAAGCACTTGAACTGAATCAAAATATCAAAGCATTACAACAAGAACAAGAAAAGTATCAAAACTTAACAAATGAAGTACAACATATTGAATCGTTAGAAACACTTTTAAAACAAATGAGAGAAGTGCGTCCTTTACATCAAATTTTGACGACACTTGAACAATCGCGTGAAGATTACACACAAACGCAAGAAAGATCCGAAAATTTAACTAAACAGTTAAAACAAATTGAAACGCAATTAGAAGAAAGTAAACAACAGTTAAAACACTTACAAGAAAATCAATCACAAATCGAAAAAGCACAACATTTTATAAGTGAAACTCAATATTTTTATAAAAATGCATCTCAATATCAAAGTGCTTATAAATTAATCGATAAGCTGACAGTTGAAGTGAAACAACTAGAAGATGCATTAAATGAACAACAAGCACATTTAAAACAACTTGATTCAAGTCATGAAACAGTTCAACCGGATTACGAAAAAGTAAATCAACTAACACAGAAACTGTTTGAAATTGACAATGAAATTAAAGCAGCTGAACAATATCAAACTGCCTTTACGACATATCAAAAGCAAATACAAAATATTGAACGGCTAAAAACAAAGCAAGAAGAAAATCAAACGGCCTTAAATGAACTAGAGGAAAGAATCAAAGCATTCAATACACATCAGTTTGAATTAGACAATCAAGAAACAATGATTCGAAAATTACAATCTATGTTAGAACCTGGTGATCAATGTCCAATTTGTGGTCATGAAATTACATCACTGTCAGATCATGTAGATTACGAACAATTAAGAGCTTATCGACATGAGCTTGAAAACTTACAAAAACAAAGAGATGAATTAAATACTAAAGCAGCCGAATTCAATACAGAAATAAAAATTGAGCAACAAGCAGTCAATACGTTTGAAGAAACACATGGCACTGAAAATACCAAAGTGGATATAGAAGCATTAAGGGAGCAATATAAAGATACAGAAACCAAAAAACAACAACAACAAAAAGCTAATGCTGAACTTGAAGAGAAAATAAAGCAAAAACAACAAACTAAAGAAGCAATTCAGTCATTACAGTTAAAAGTGACCAATCAACAAGCTGAATTGACGAACCAGCAAAAACTGATTAAAGCGTTTGAATCAAATACTGAATATAAAGATGTAGTGGCGTTTAAAAATGATTATGAAACTAAAGAAAAAGAAGTTCATCAATTTGAAAAACAACAGACAAAGTTAACTGAAAAAATAAGAGAGCTTGAACAAGACTTTGCATTAAAACAAAACTCGCTTCAAAGTGTTAATGAGCGTCTATCAGAACTCTCAGAACAAATCAAAAATCAAGAAACACAGTCAAATAAAGAAATGGAAACGCTAGGTATTCAATCACCAGATGAAGTGAAAAATGTTCTGGATAAAATGAGTGAGAAAGCATCTATTGAACAAGAAATTAAAGATTTCCGTGACGCTCAAGTTAAACTAGCCAGCCAAATTGAGAATTTAAAACAATTGATACAAGGACAACCTGAACCAGATTTAGAAAGTTTGGAAGCGCAACTTCAAGAGGCGAAAGAGAAGTTAGATGTGCAAACGCGACAAGTGAATGAACATGAATTCAAAATCCAATCTAATCAAAAAGAATTTAAGGCGTTAAAAGAGAATATAACAACGTTACAGCAAGAATTAGCTGATCAAGAAGAGATTTTCAGACTTTCAGAAATTTTATCTGGAAAAAATATTCAAAAATTAACATTAGAAAACTTCGTGTTGAGATATTACTTAAACTTGATTATTGATAATGCGAATAAACGTTTCTTCCAGATGACAAATCAAAGGTATAAATTGGTGAGAAGCGAAGCGGTGTCAGTAGGTTACAGTGGATTAGATATAGAAGTCTTTGACTGGTATTCTAATAAATCACGACCGATTAGTACATTGTCAGGCGGAGAATCTTTCCAAGCTGCATTAGCCTTAGCGTTAGGCTTAAGTGAAGTGGTACAACAAGAATCTGGCGGTATTACGTTAGAAGCTATCTTTATCGATGAAGGCTTTGGAACGCTAGACCAAGAAACGTTAGAAACAGCATTAGATACATTGATAAATATTAAAACATCAGGTCGAATGGTGGGGATTATTTCTCATGTCAGCGAGTTAAAACAACGCATTCCAAGTATTTTACAGATTCATTCAAATGGTTATCAAAGCCATGCAGAATTTAGATTTCAATAAAAAAAGCAATGCCGCAGTTATTAAAATTGCGGCATTGCTTTTTATTTTGTGCTAAATCTTATTGATCAGATGGGTTGTTCTGTTTTTGAAGTAAGTCTCTGATTTCAGTTAATAAGATTGTATTTTCTTCTGGTTCTTCTTCAACTTCTTCTTTCTTCATCATAGTGTTAGCTACTTTGACGAATAAGAATAATGCAAAAGCGACGATTAAGAAATCAATAATCGATTGAATAAATAAACCATATTTAATACCGAACATTGACCAGTTTTTCGCAAAATCTACTGTTCCGAAAATCAAACCGATTAACGGCATAATAATATAAGTGACAAGTGATGTAACAATCTTATTGAATGCAGCTCCCATTACTACTGCGACAGCTAAATCTAATACATTTCCTTTAAACGCAAACTCTTTAAATTCTTTAAACACGAGTATGTCCTCCTAAATTTACTAAAGTTAATTATACATTAATGTTTTAAGTAATAAAATACATTTTTTTAGATGTTGGATTTTTTACTAATAGTAAGCGTTTGCTTAAAAAAAGTTAAAAATTCTTAGTTTTTTATCTGGTAAGAGGGTATGTTAAAGTAATGTATAATTTCAATGTAAGAAATCAAGTTGTTTATTGCTCAATGTATTTTTAATAAAATTGATTTTTATACGATTGTATAATCAATTTTCCTAAATTTGCCTATACAACTTGATTTTGTTATGATTATACTTGGTTTTTCACTAAAATGATATTTTGTTATAAAATATCAAAAGCATATCATTGACAACAAAATAAATCAGAAAGGGAGTAATTGATTATGGATTCTTCTCAAAGAGGTAAGAAGCTCTCACCAGTCTTTATTTACGCTTCAATTATTGTACTTATTGTAGTACTCGCTGGTGCAATCTTCCCATCACAGTTTGATCATGTAACAAATACAATCAAACTATGGATTACCGATAAATTGGGTTGGTATTACTTAATCTTAACTACAATCCTAGTATTCTTCTGTGTTTTCCTTATCTTCAGTCCAATTGGAAAACTGAAACTAGGTAAGCCTAATGACAAACCTGAATTCAATACGATTTCATGGTTTGCGATGTTATTCAGTGCCGGTATGGGTATCGGTTTAGTATTCTATGGTGCAGCAGAACCAATGGGACATTTTGCGGCGCCGCCAAATGCGAAACCTGAAACAGCTCAAGCCTATACTGAAGCGTTACGTTCTACGTTCTTCCACTGGGGCTTCCATGCATGGGCAACTTATGGTGTAGTAGCATTAGCACTTGCTTATGCACAGTTCAGAAAAGGAGAACCAGGTTTATTATCTAAGACTTTACGTCCTATTTTAGGAGATAAAGTAGATGGACCTGTGGGTACTATCATTGACGTATTAGCAGTCTTCGCGACTGTTGTTGGTGTAGCAGTATCATTAGGTATGGGTGCACTACAAATCAATGGTGGTTTACATTACTTATTCGGCCTTCCAAACAATGTTTGGGTACAAGGTATTATTATCGTTGTTGTAACTATCTTATTTATTGCATCAGCATGGTCTGGTATCAGTAAAGGGATCCAATACTTAAGTAACTTAAACATCGGTTTAGGTACAATCTTAATGATTGTTGCATTAATTATTGGTCCAACTGTTCTAATCTTAGACATGTTGACAAGCTCAACAGGTAGCTTGTTGAACACATTCTTGTCTAACAGTTTTGACACTGCAGCATTAAATCCTAAAAAACGTGAATGGATGTCAGGTTGGACACTATATTATTGGGGCTGGTGGTTAAGCTGGAGTCCATTCGTAGGTGTGTTCATTGCGCGTGTATCTAAAGGACGTTCAATTCGCGAATTCGTTTCAGGCGTGCTATTAGTACCAGCATTAGTCAGCTTCATTTGGTTCAGTGTGTTTGGTGTACTAGGTATTGAAACTGGTAAAAAACACAAAGAAATCTTTGAAATGTCACCTGAGACACAATTATTCGCAGTATTTAATCACTTGCCTTTAGGCATTATATTATCAATTGTTGCGTTACTATTGATTGCATCATTCTTCGTTACTTCTGCAGACTCAGCAACATTCGTGTTAGGTATGCAGACTTCTTATGGTTCATTAGAACCAGCGTCGTACATTAAAGTAACTTGGGGTATTGCGCAATCATTAATCGCGTTTATCTTGTTATTCTCAGGTGGAGATACAGGCTTGAACTCACTGCAAAGTGCAGCGATTATCAGTGCCTTGCCATTCTCCATTGTGATCATATTAATGATGATTGCCTTCTACAAAGATGCGAACCGTGAACGTAAGTTCTTAGGCTTAACATTGACGCCTAATAAGCATCGTTTAGAAGAATATGTGAAATATTCACAACAAGATTATGAAGAAGACATTCTAGAAAAACGTAAAGTACGTCAACAATCACAAAATCTTGATTCTTAATTGAATTTTAGATGCGTTGTCTTTCAATTATTAAATTGAAAGGCAGCGCATTTTTTTATTTAGGTTAAATAAATGAAAATTATTCTCAATACATAATAGATACTTATTACACGAAGTGGATATGATAAGATATACTTATACATACTGATTATAAAACAAAAACAATGAACATTTGGTTTTTAATGAATATCAGTTGTATTCGCTATCATATCAATATACAATCTAAGTAAAGGCATAATATTAATCAGGGGGGATTTAGATGTCTTCTAACTTAAAAGAGCAAGCAAAGAAAACGTTTACTTTAAACGACAATACGTATACTTTTTACGATTTGCAGTCATTAGAAGAACAAGGTTTAACTAAAATCAACAAATTGCCATATTCAATTCGAGTACTATTGGAATCGGTATTACGCCAAGAGGATGGCTTCGTAATTACTGATGACCATATTAAAGAATTAGCAAAATTCGGTGATGGCGCTGAAGGTGAAGTACCATTTAAACCATCTCGTGTTATCTTACAAGACTTCACAGGTGTACCAGCAGTTGTTGACTTAGCTTCATTACGTAAAGCAATGGATGATGTAGGCGGCGATATTAATAAAATTAACCCGGAAGTACCTGTAGACTTAGTTATTGACCACTCAGTACAAGTAGACAGCTATGCGAATCCAGATGCATTACGTCAAAACATGAAATTAGAATTCCACCGTAACTTCGAACGTTACCAATTCTTAAACTGGGCAACAAAAGCATTCGATAACTACAATGCTGTACCACCAGCAACAGGTATCGTACACCAAGTTAACTTAGAGTACTTAGCTAACGTTGTACATGCAAGAGACGTAGATGGTGAAACAGTAGCATTCCCAGATACATTAGTCGGTACTGACTCTCATACGACAATGATTAACGGTCTTGGCGTATTAGGTTGGGGTGTCGGCGGTATTGAAGCTGAAGCAGGTATGTTAGGTCAACCTTCATACTTCCCAATTCCAGACGTAATCGGTGTTCGTTTAGAAAACCAATTACCACAAGGTGCAACAGCAACTGACTTAGCTTTACGTGTAACTGAAGAGTTACGTAAAAAAGGCGTAGTTGGTAAATTCGTAGAATTCTATGGTCCTGGTGTTCAACACTTACCATTAGCTGACCGTGCTACAATCGCTAACATGGCACCTGAATACGGTGCAACATGTGGTTTCTTCCCAGTTGATGAAGAATCATTAAAATATTTACGTTTAACAGGCCGTACTGAAGAACAAATTGAATTAGTTGAAGAATACTTGAAACAAAACCATATGTTCTTCGATGTGGAAAAAGAAGATCCTTCTTACACAGATGTTCTTGAATTAGACTTATCTACTGTAGAACCTTCTTTATCAGGTCCTAAACGTCCACAAGACTTAATTAAATTAGGCGACATGAAACAAGAATTCGAAAAAGCAGTGACTGCACCAGCAGGCAACCAAGGTTTCGGATTCGACGAATCTGAATTCGATAAAGAAGCAACAATCGAATTCGCAGATGGCCACACTGCTAAAATGACAACAGGTGATATCGCTATTGCGGCAATCACTTCATGTACAAACACATCTAACCCATATGTAATGTTAGGTGCTGGTTTAGTTGCGAAAAAAGCAGTAGAAAAAGGCATGAAAGTACCTGAGTACGTGAAAACATCACTTGCACCAGGTTCTAAAGTTGTAACTGGCTATTTAGATGATTCAGGCTTACAAGAGTACTTAGATGCATTAGGCTTTAACTTAGTAGGTTATGGTTGTACGACATGTATCGGTAACTCAGGTCCATTATTACCAGAAATTGAAAAAGCAATTTCAGGCGAAGACTTACTTGTAACTTCTGTATTATCTGGTAACCGTAACTTCGAAGGTCGTATCCACCCATTAGTAAAAGGTAACTACTTAGCTTCACCACCATTAGTTGTGGCATATGCTTTAGCAGGTACTGTAGATATCGACTTACAAAATGACCCAATCGGTCAAGACAAAGATGGCAACGATGTATACTTAGATGATATCTGGCCATCAATCAAAGAAGTTGCTGATACTGTTGAAAGCACTGTTACACCTGACTTATTCCGTGAAGAATACTCAGATGTATACACAAATAACGAAATGTGGAATGAAATTGAAACTACGGATCAACCATTATACGACTTTGATCCTAACTCAACTTATATCCAAAACCCTACATTCTTCCAAGGTTTATCAAAAGAACCAGGAAAAATCGAACCGCTTAAAGATCTACGCGTGATGGGTAAATTCGGTGACTCAGTAACAACTGACCACATTTCACCAGCGGGTGCAATCGGTAAAGATACGCCAGCAGGTCAATACTTGCAAGAAAATGACGTACCAATCAGAGAGTTCAACTCATACGGTTCTCGTCGTGGTAACCACGAAGTAATGGTAAGAGGTACTTTCGCAAACATCCGTATTAAAAACCAATTAGCGCCAGGTACAGAAGGCGGCTTCACAACTTACTGGCCTACAGGCGAAGTAATGCCAATCTATGACGCAGCAATGAAATACAAAGAAGACGGTACTGGATTAGTTGTCTTAGCAGGTAACGACTACGGTATGGGATCTTCTCGTGACTGGGCTGCTAAAGGTACAAACTTACTAGGCGTTAAGACAGTTATTGCACAAAGCTACGAACGTATCCACCGTTCTAACTTAGTGATGATGGGTGTATTACCGCTTCAATTCCAAGACGGCGACTCAGCTGACAGCCTTGGATTAGATGGTACTGAAGAAATTTCAGTAGACATCGATGAATCTGTAAAACCACATGACAAAGTTAAAGTAACTGCTAAAAAAGAAAATGGCGAAACAATCGAATTCGATGTAATCGCTCGTTTCGATTCACAAGTTGAATTAGACTACTACCGTCATGGCGGTATCTTACAACTTGTATTACGTAATAAATTAGCAAATGCGTAAGACATCAACCTTATTTTGATAGAACTTGATGTGAGGCTAAGATGGTGTGAAACTGTCTTAGCCTCTTCATTTTGTGCTATGATAAAACATGGAATGAGAATAGAAAGTGTGGCGTAAAAATGATATACAGTATTACTGAAATAGAAGCAAGATACCAAGAAACTGATAAAATGGGATTTATTTATCATGGGAACTATGCGACATGGTTTGAAGTTGCTCGTACAGACTATATAAGCAAGCTTGGCTTTAATTATGCCGATATGGAAGCGCGTGGCATCATTTCTCCAGTCACGCACTTAGATGTGAAGTTTATTAAACCTGTGACTTATCCTGAAAGAGTAAGAATAAAAACATGGGTAGAACGCTATTCACGTTTACGTTCTTTATATCGTTATGAAATTTATAACGAAAAAGGAGAAATTGCGACAACAGGTTCAACTGAGCTGATATGTATGACAGAAGATACGCATACACCGATTCGTTTAGATCGTTATTTCCCAGACTGGCACGAAGTCTATCAAGAAGTAGAAAAACGAAACAAAGCTGGCGAACAATTTGAAGTGACTGATGGGATTCAATAATTAAATGAACGCAAAAAACTGGGACATATGGATGCCCCAGTTTTATATGTGTTTAGAGATGCTATTAAAATTTGAAAGTAATTTCATCTTTGTCATCAACATCGATAGTTATTGATACATCTTCAAAGTACCATAAGTCTTTTTCGGCAATAATGATGTCTACACCGTCGTAGTCTTGTTCAAATCCAATTTCAATGGGTTGATCATTGCGGTTATCAATATTGAATGCAGGGCTGAAACCTTGTTTAATTTGAGGTTCTCCGCCATAACGCACAAAGATGTGAATGGCTTTTCCTTCTTGAGGTAATTCAAACTCATCTTTGAACCAGTTGATTGCTTTATCTGTCAATTTCAATTCCATGGTAAAACTCCTCTCATTATTACCAAATATTATGCTGCATATAAAGATTTATATATAAGAGTATAACCGTTATAACACCATGATTAACCTTAAATGCTCAATTTCTTTAAAAAGTATAGAACGGATTTGACAAAATTTTGTATAGTTATAAAAAACCGGAACACATTTTGTCCCGGTTTGTGATTTACATCCATTTAATTTTAGGCTCTTCACCTTTGAAGATTCTTATAATATTTGTACGGTGTCTGATAATCAATAAGACAGCAACGATGATGCTGACACCTAATAAGATATAATCTTGAATAATGAGTGATCCGATGACACAGCAAATAGCTGCGACGATACTTGATAAGGATACGTATTTAGTCAGTTTTAATGTAATAAAGAAGATAGCTGCTAAGATTAAGAGTAAAATCGGAGCAACACCTAATACGACACCCGCACTGGTTGCGACAGCTTTTCCGCCTTTGAATTTAAGAAAGACTGGGAAAACATGTCCGACTATCGCAAATACACCGACAATCATACCATGTGTAAAGAACTCACTGATAGGTCCTGTCGTATGGATTGGGAACCATAGTGGAAAGAAAACTACAATAAAACCTTTAAATATATCTAAGAAAGTTACAGCAAATCCGGCTGGTCGTCCTAACACACGAAAACTGTTAGTAGCACCGGTATTACCGCTTCCATACTGTCTTATATCTTTTTTGAAAAATAATTTTCCGATTATGATACCGCTTGGGAATGAACCTACTAAGTAGGCGAGCAGCAGCATGAGTACAATCATCATTGACCTTGACACTTCCTTTATTGACGATAACGTTATTTTACCACACTCCAAGACTTTGAAGTGGACTGTTCTATTATTTTCACGACACATTCTCGTTATATATAGTTTAAGCGACAATGTTCGATTTTCATAGTAACAAAATCTTTTATCGAAAGAAATCTTTTTTCGTTAGGTTGTAAAATGTTATCGTATGCAAATCAATTTCTGACTTGCATTTTGATTTGATTTAAGTAAGAATGTTTATTGTAATGTTTTATAAACGAACGTACGTTTGTAGGAGGCGAAGAATCGATTGGCAACAAATAAACGACAAAACTATTCGGACGATTCTATTCAAGTACTTGAAGGATTAGAAGCAGTCCGTAAAAGACCAGGAATGTATATTGGGTCAACCGATAAACGTGGTTTACACCACTTAGTATATGAAATCGTAGATAACTCAGTAGATGAGGTATTGAACGGTTATGGTAATGAAATCAAAGTGACTATCAATAAAGACGATAGTATCACAATAGAAGATAACGGACGCGGGATGCCGACGGGGATTCATAAATCTGGTAAACCGACAGTCGAAGTTATCTTCACAATCTTGCATGCCGGCGGTAAGTTCGGCCAAGGCGGCTATAAAACATCAGGCGGCTTACATGGTGTAGGGGCTTCCGTAGTTAACGCATTGAGTGAATGGTTAGTCGTTGAAATTTATAGAGACGGCTCTATTTATGAACAGCGTTTTAATAAAGGGGGATTACCTGCCACTGGTTTAGAGAAAAAAGGAAAAACACGTAAAAAAGGAACGAAAGTAACGTTCAAACCTGATCCAGAAATCTTTAAATCAGCCACATCATTCAATTTTGATACATTAAGCGAACGCCTACAAGAATCAGCCTTCCTTTTAAAAAATCTAAAAATCACTTTAACAGACTTACGTTCTGGTAAAGAAAGAGAAGAAATTTATCATTATGAAGACGGCATCAAAGAATTCGTGTCTTACGTCAACGAAGGCAAAGAAGTTTTACATGATGTTGCGACGTTTTCAGGAGAAGCCAATGGTATCGAAGTCGATATCGCTTTCCAATACAATGATCAATATTCTGAAAGTATCTTAAGCTTTGTCAATAACGTACGTACTAAAGACGGCGGTACACATGAAGTCGGATTTAAAACTGCGATGACACGTGTGTTTAATGATTATGCGCGTCGCATTGGTGAATTAAAAGCTAAAGATAAAAATTTAGATGGTAATGATATTCGTGAAGGCTTAACAGCGATTATTTCTGTCCGTATTCCTGAAGAGTTATTACAATTCGAAGGACAAACGAAGTCTAAACTAGGTACGGCGGAAGCAAGAAGTGCAGTAGATAGTGTAGTCGCAGAGAAACTACCTTTCTACTTAGAAGAAAAAGGACAATTATCTAAATCACTTGTCAAAAAAGCAGTGAAAGCACAACAAGCCAGAGAAGCTGCACGTAAAGCACGTGAAGATGCACGTTCTGGTAAAAAGAACAAACGCAAAGATACTTTATTGTCTGGTAAGTTAACACCAGCACAAAGTAAAAATACAGAGAAGAAAGAACTGTATCTTGTAGAGGGTGACTCTGCAGGTGGTTCTGCTAAACTCGGTCGTGACCGCAAATATCAAGCTATTTTACCATTACGTGGTAAGGTTATTAATACTGAGAAAGCACGTTTAGAAGATATCTTCAAAAACGAAGAAATCAACACTATCATTCATACGATCGGTGCAGGTGTAGGAACTGAATTCAAATTAGAAGACAGCAACTATAATCGTGTCATTATTATGACCGATGCCGATACAGATGGTGCACATATTCAAGTTTTATTATTAACGTTCTTCTTTAAATACATGAAGCCGCTTGTACAAGCAGGCCGTGTCTTTATTGCCTTGCCGCCACTTTACAAATTAGAAAAAGGCAAAGGTAAAGCGAAGAAAGTAGAATATGCCTGGACAGATGATGAATTAGAAAATCTTCAAAAACAATTAGGTAAAGGTTTCAGCTTACAACGTTATAAAGGTTTAGGTGAGATGAACCCTGACCAATTGTGGGAAACTACAATGAATCCAGAAACGCGTACGTTAATTCGCGTTAATGTTGAAGATGAAGTTCGTTCATCAAAACGTGTGACGACGTTGATGGGTGATAAAGTTGCACCACGTCGTGATTGGATTGAACGACATGTACAATTTGGTATGCAAGAAGATCAAAGTATTCTAGAAAACGATGAAATCGAAATTCTAGATCAAGAAGCATACGATGAGGAGGAAGTAAATTGAGCGAAATCATCCAAGACCTTTCGTTAGAAGATGTCATTGGCGACCGCTTCGGCCGCTACAGTAAATACATCATCCAAGAACGTGCCCTCCCAGATGTCAGAGACGGTTTAAAGCCGGTACAACGCCGTATATTATATGCGATGTATTCAAGCGGCAATACATTTGATAAAAACTTCCGTAAGAGTGCCAAAACAGTCGGTGATGTTATCGGACAATTCCACCCTCATGGCGACTTTTCTGTTTATGCTGCGATGGTGCGTTTAAGTCAAGACTGGAAATTGCGTCATGTGTTAATTGAAATGCATGGTAATAACGGGAGTATTGATAATGACCCGCCAGCTGCGATGCGTTATACCGAAGCGAAACTCAGTCAACTTTCTGAAGAATTATTACGCGACATCAATAAAGAAACAGTTTCGTTTGTGCCGAACTATGATGACACTATAACAGAACCGATGGTATTGCCTGCGCGTTTCCCTAACTTATTAGTGAACGGTTCCACAGGAATTTCTGCAGGTTATGCGACAGATATTCCGCCACACAACTTAGGTGAAGTCATTAATGGAACTTTGAAGTTCATTGATAATCCAGATATTACAGTGAATCAGTTAATGAAACACATAAAAGGGCCGGATTTCCCGACTGGCGGCATTATTCAAGGTGTCGACGGTATTAAAAAAGCATATGAAACAGGTAAAGGACGTATTGTCGTTCGCTCTATGGTGGAAACTGAAACGTTACGTAACGGCAGACAAGAATTAGTAGTGTCTGAAATTCCATATGAAGTGAATAAAAGTGCGTTAGTCAAGAAGATTGATGAATTGCGTGCAGATAAAAAAGTGGATGGTATTGTCGAAGTACGTGATGAAACAGACCGTACGGGATTGCGTATTGCGATTGAATTGAAAAAAGATGTTAATAGTGAAGCGATTTTAAACTTCTTATATAAAAATACTGATTTACAAATCTCTTATAACTTCAACATGGTCGCAATCAGTGAAGGACGTCCTAAACAAATGGGCATCCGCCAAATTATCGACAGTTACTTGAATCACCAAATTGAAGTTGTGACGAAACGTACGCGCTATGACTTGTTCCATGCTGAAAAGCGTATGCATATTGTTGAAGGCTTAATGAAAGCTTTATCTGTGTTAGATGAAGTCATTGCGATTATCCGCGGATCTAAAAACAAACGTGATGCGAAAGATAATTTAGTCGCAGAGTTTGACTTCACTGAAGAACAAGCAGAAGCTATTGTGACGTTGCAATTATATCGTTTAACAAACACTGATATTGTGGCGCTTGAAGGGGAACATAAAGAATTAGAAGAACAAATTAAAGGCTTACGCCATATCTTAGATAACCACGATGCTTTATTAAACGTGATTAAAGATGAATTGAAAGAGATTCGTAAACGTTTTAAATCAGAACGTTTATCTCGTATTGAAGCAGAGATTTCTGAAATTAAAATCTCTAAAGAAGTGATTGTTCCGAGTGAGGAAACAATTTTAAGTTTATCTAAAGATGGTTACATCAAACGTACTTCAATCCGAAGCTTCAATGCGAATAAAGTAGAAGAAGTCGGATTAAAAGAGGGCGACAGCTTATTACGTTACGTAGAAACGAATACGCAACATATCGCTTTAGTCTTTACAGATAAAGGCCGTTATCTCTACTTACCGGTGCATAAACTATCTGATATCAAGTGGAAAGACCTTGGTCAGCATATTTCACAACTTGTGCCGATAGAAAATGATGAACGTGTCATTGATGTCTTTACTGAACCAGATTTCAAACAAGAAGCGGATTATTTAATGGCTACGAAAAACGGTATGATCAAGAAAAGTGAGTTAGGTCTGTTTAAGACAACACGTTTCAATAAACCGCTGATTGCGATGAAATTAAAAGATGACGATGTAGTGATTAATGTGATGCGTATTGAATCACCGCAATTACTCTCAGTCATTACACATACAGGTATGTCATTAACTTATAGTTCTGATGAATTATCAAGTACTGGTTTACGTGCTGCAGGGGTAAAATCGATTAACCTTAAAGATGATGACTACGTAGTGATGACACAAGTCGTACATTCTGATAATACGATTTTAATGGCAACACAAAGAGGTGCAGTTAAACGTATCGGCTTTCAAGTGCTAACAGAAGCTAAACGTGCACAACGCGGTATTAAACTGTTGAAAGAACTAAAAAGCAAACCGCATCGTATCGTAGGTGCTGATGTGATTGAAAATCCAGCTGCGACGTATACATTGTATTCAAACAAGGATACTTTCACAGGTACTGTCGGAGATGTACATTTAACAGAACAATATACAAATGGCTCATTTGTGGTTGATGTAGATAGCTTCGGAGATGTTAAGGCATTATCTGTATCAGATATGAGTGAACCTGAAGCATAAATTTAATGAAGTAAAGCTGTTCAAAAAAGGGACGTATATCCCTTTTAATTTGAACAGCTTTTCTTTGTGAAGGATAAGGTTTTTCAAAAAATTATAGTCAGATAATTGCTAAGATGATAAAATATAGAGTAAATCAAATGAAATAACAAGTGGTAGCACATTCTTTTAGAATCCTGCCTCTTGGTATTTTTTTTTATTTAAGTGGTGTATATTGAAGAAAGCAGTCGATATATTCCATTGTTATGTATAAGATATACATAAATATTTAACAGAATATGAGGTAATAAATGTGAAAGATTTTGATAGTTTAGTACCTGGTTGGTTTAAAGCATTTGTTGAAGTAGGGAATGACCTGATTTGGTCACAATACTTAATCGGTTTACTGCTGACTGCAGGACTTTTCTTTACAATCAGCTCCAGGTTTATACAGTTTACGTCATTTGGAGAAATGTTTAGAGCGTTAGTGGAAAAACCTGAAACATTAGATAGCGGTGAAAAAGGGATTTCACCTTTCCAAGCTTTCGCAATCAGTGCAGGATCTCGTGTAGGTACGGGTAATATTGCCGGTGTTGCGACTGCAATTGTCTTAGGTGGCCCTGGTGCAGTCTTTTGGATGTGGGTCATCGCGTCTATCGGTGCTGCCAGTGCGTTTGTAGAATCCGTTTTAGCACAAGTTTATAAAGTACCTGATAAAGCAGGCGGTTTCCGTGGGGGACCAGCGTACTATATGACAAAAGGTTTGAATCAAAAATGGTTAGGTGTCTTATTTGCGGTATTAATTACGATTACATTCGCTTTTGTGTTTAATACAGTACAAGCCAATACCATTGCAGAATCATTGAAAACACAATATCATATCAGCCCAGTCGTAACAGGTATTGTCCTTGCAGTATTAACAGGGATTATCATTTTCGGTGGTGTAAGAAGTATTGCAACATTGTCTTCATATATCGTTCCGATTATGGCAATTATTTATATTGGTGTGGTATTAGTCATCTTAATCATGAACTATGACCAAATCATTCCAATGATCTTAACAATCTTCAAGAGTGCCTTTGGGATTGAACAAGCGACTGGCGGTGCAGTCGGTGCGGCAGTATTACAAGGGATTAAACGTGGTTTATTCTCAAACGAAGCCGGTATGGGTTCTGCGCCAAACGCGGCAGCAACAGCAGCTGTACCACACCCAGTAAAACAAGGTTTACTTCAGTCATTAGGTGTATTCTTCGATACAATCTTAGTATGTACTGCAACAGCAATCGTTATTTTATTATACGGCGGTTTACAATTTGGTGAAGGTGCACCACAAGGGGTTGCGGTAACACAATCAGCATTGAACGAACACTTAGGCAGTGCAGGCGGTATTTTCTTATCTGTCGCAATTACATTGTTCGCATTCTCATCTGTTATCGGTAACTACTATTATGGTCAATCTAACATTGAATTCTTATCTTACAATAAAACGGTGTTATTTATTTTCAGATGTTTAGTTGTATTATTAGTCTTCTTTGGTGCAGTCGTGAAAACAGAAACAGTATGGAGTACTGCGGATGTCTTCATGGGCTTAATGGCAATCGTCAATATTATTTCTATCATTGCCTTGTCTAACATTGCACTGGCTGTGATGAAAGATTACCATGACCAACGTAAAGCTGGTAAGAAACCGATCTTCAAGCCAGAGAACTTGGAAATCAATTTATTTGGTATTGAATGTTGGGGCGATCCAGCTAAACAATTATCACGTAAAAAATAATAAATAGAGTATGAGTTGAATAAGAGATTCAACCATTTGCTTCCCTTATCACACACATTATGTGTTGTTGATAAGGGATTTTATTTTTTTGGCTCTCTGTCAAATAGGACTGGTGAG
>NZ_KV840359.1:0-237 GCF_001839185.1 Staphylococcus sp. HMSC65H10
GATGAAATACAAATACATGGAAAAACAAGTAGAAGGTGCTAAAGCATTAGCAGAAAAATACCCGCACATGCAAACACATCAAGATATTTACAAAGAGCATGTGGAGGTGCTGGAAAAGGCAAAGATGTTTGACGAGATTAAAGAGTTAATTAATTGGTTTGATGAGATTGAACCTTATGAGTTTAAAGCTCAAGTAGTAAGAATAAAAAGAATTATTAACAATTTGGAGGACAAAAA
>NZ_KV840360.1:0-108106 GCF_001839185.1 Staphylococcus sp. HMSC65H10
GACAAGTCCGTAGGACTTTGTCGACAGTCTGACACGCAACCTGAAAAAGGTTGCGTGTTTTTATTTATAAAAACATAAGTTGTCACAAAATTCAAAATACATATTGCAATTTGTATCTTTTATGGGTAAACTAGTCAAAAGGGGATGATGGGATATGATAACAAGATTACTATACATTTTTATTGCTTTCTTCATTAACTCAGCCATTACGTTTTACCTGACAGATATCGGTACAATGATGAATAGTCTGTTGAAATCAATGTCTATCAGTATGATCATTGTATTCTTATTCTATTACACAAAGTTAATGATGGAGACCAAAGGGGAATAACTAAATAGTACGACTTAAAATGAGATGACTTCGGGGTACATCTCATTTTTATTTTGAATGAAAGGAAGGATTATCATGTCCACATTAGTAATTATTGCACATCCTGATATTCAAGAAGGCGACGTTAATCAAGTATGGAAGAAAACATTAGAAGATCGTTCTGATTTAGTGACGGTACATGACTTGTATCAAACTTATCCAGATGGAAACATTGATGTTGAATATGAACAAGCGTTATTACAGAAACATGATTATATTATCTTTCAATATCCCATGTTTTGGATGAGTTATCCGCCACTTTTACAGCAATGGTTCGATGAAGTCTATACACATGGTTTTGCGTTTGATGGCGGTGACGCTTTAAAAGGAAAACATTTCGCATTAGCCATTTCATGCGGCCAACCAAAAGCACATTATAAAGAAGATGGACCGATAGGGTATACGATTGACGAAATTTGCAATCCATTAAAAGGTGTTGTTAATTTAATCGGTGGCCATTTCTTTGGCATTCATGCGATTTACCAAACGGATGACATCGATAATTTTGCGACTCTCGCAGAAAATGCTGATGAATATGTGGCATTTGTTGAAAGACTTCAAAAACAGTAACCACAAGCATTTTCCTTTAGACTCCTTGGTAGGTTCACTATACTATAGGTGACTACATAAGATGAGGAGCGAAAATAGTAATGGAACAACAAGCAATACGCGATCAAATTTTACAAGCATTTAATTTTAGACATGCGACAAAACGTTTTAATCCAGACAAAAAAGTGGGTGCAGAAGATTTCCATACCATTATTGAAGCTGGACGTCTTTCACCAAGCTCAATCGGTGCGGAACCATGGCGCTTTTTAGTCGTTCAAAATGAAGACTTACGTCAAAAATTAAAAAAAGTATCTTGGGGTGCACAAGGCCAATTAGATACAGCCTCACACTTTGTGATTTTACTTGCGCGTAAAAACGTACGTCCGGGTACAGAATATTTAACACATATTATGAAAGAAATAAAAAATGTACCAGATGATGTATTAGAAGATATGAATAAACGTTATGAAATGTTCCAAAATGATAGCTTGGATTTATATGAAAGTGAACGTTCATTATGGGACTGGGCAAGTAAACAAACATACATTGCCTTAGGTAATATGATGTCAGTAGCCGCATTTTTAGGTGTAGACTCTTGTCCAATTGAAGGTTTCAGTATGAGAGAAGTCACACAATTGCTTTCTGATGAAGGAATTATGAATGAAAATGAGTTCTTACCATCTGTTATGGTAGCTTTCGGTTATCGTGCAGAAGATCCGAAACGTGCCAAAACTCGTCAAGCATATGAAGATGTCATTGAATGGCTTGAATAGTTATTTAGGAAAGACTTGAGCTTTAACAGCTTGAGTCTTTTTATTTTAATTGTCTGAATCTTGTGTTTCTTACCTTTGTTTCAATGCTATAATATTACCTATATTCTTGATTTATAAAGATGTAATACATATTAAAGGGGAGTTTTAAGATGGTAAGAATAAAAATGTTTGATGTCGCACCTTATGAAATTGACGCAATTAAAAATTGGTCAGCAGAACACCAAGTAGAAGTGGATTATGAAAGCAATCCTTTAACTATGGACAATATTGAACAAGTAAAAGGATATGATGGCTTATCATTATCTCATAATGGACCATTCAATCCTGAGATTTATAGTAAATTAGAAAGCTATGGTATTAAACAAATTGCACAACGTAGTGCTGGCTTTGATATGTATGATTTAGAAGAAGCCAAAGTACATAATTTAATCATTACAACAGTACCCAGCTATTCACCAAGTTCTATTGCTGAATATGCAGTCACAGGCGCTTTGTATTTTGTGAGACAGTTGCCACTTATCAAACAACGTATGGAGAATCATAACTTTGTATGGGATGCACCATTGATTTCACGTCCTGTCAAAGATTTAACCATAGCGATTATCGGTGTAGGACGCATCGGCAGTATTTCAGCGCAATTGTTCTCAAATTTCGGTTGTAAAGTCGTTGGTTACGATATCGAAGATAAGACGAAATTAGAAAATATTGTTGAATTTAAAGATTCGTTAGAAGAGGCAATCGCACAAGCAGATATCGTTTCACTTCATGTCCCGGGAAATAAAGAGACGTATCATATGTTTAATCAAGCAACATTTAATCAGTTGAAAGATGGTGTGATCTTTGTCAACTGCGCACGTGGTATGGTTGTTGAGACACAAGCTTTGCTAGATGCATTGAATAGTGGTAAAGTAGCGGGTGCTGTTATCGATACGTATGAAAATGAGGCGCAATATTTCCGTAGAGATTTTTCAAATAGAGAAGTTCAAGATGAAACTTTATTAGAATTGATTGAACGTAATGATGTGTTAGCTTCTCCTCACATCGCATTCTTTACACACGAAGCTGTAAAAAATCTTGCTGAAGGCGGATTGAACAGTACTATGGAAGTGTTAGAAACAGGAGATGCACAAACAAGAGTCAACTAAAATGTTGTTGATAAATAAAAAGATAAAAGAAAGGAGGAAGTGATGAGATGAAAGTGTTTATGCATTTAAGCTGGTTTTTTAAACAAGAGAAGTTGAAGTATATTGTCGGGCTATTAGTATTACTCTTTATCGCATTATTTCAGCTTATTCCGCCGCAAATCATCGGTAAAACGATTGATGCGATTGCAGCTGATCGTTTAACGGGAAGGCAGCTATTTACTTATATGATGATACTTGCTTTTGCGGCAGTGATGATTTATATTCTACGCTACTCTTGGCGTGTTCTGATTTTTGGAACAAGTAATAAGCTAGGGAAGATTTTACGTAACCGTTTATATGAGAAATATACTTCTATGAGTCCATCTTTCTTCCAAAGACGTCGAACAGGTGACTTGATGGCCCATGCGACCAATGATATTAATGCTGTTCAAGGTGCCGCAGGTCCAGGGGTGTTAATGATTGGCGACTCTTTAATTACAGGAACTTCAATTTTAATTACGATGGCACTGACAATCAACTGGAAATTGACGTTGATAATTATGCTGCCTTTACCTATTTTAGTCTTATTAACAAGTTATTATGGTCGTTTGATGAGCAAAGGCTTTAAAAAAGCACAAGCTGCATTCAGTCGTTTAAATGATAAGACACAAGAAAGTATTGCTGGTATTAAAGTTACTAAAACAATGGGTTATGAAAAAAGTGACCAAAAGGACTTTAAAACTATCAGTGATGATGTGGTTCGAAAAAATTTAAAAGTTGCGCAAATTGATGCCTTATTCAGTCCAACGATTATGTTAGTGATTGGTACAAGTTACTTCCTTGCATTAGTGTTTGGGACATTTATGATTTTCAATCATACAATTACGTTGGGTCAGTTAATTACCGCAACAACGTATCTCGGTATGTTAGTGTGGCCGTTACTTGCGTTAGGTTTCTTCTTTAATATTATTCAAAGAGGTCATGCATCCTATGAAAGAATTAGTGGTATTTTAGACACAGAAAATGAAATAGATTTAACTTATAAAGTAAATGGTTATCCATCAGGGCCCATCACTTATCAAATTAAATCTTTTACTTTCCCGGGCAGTGAACATCCTTCGTTAAGAGATGTACACTTTACTATTGAAGAAGGTATGACTGTTGGTATAGTTGGGCGTACAAGTTCAGGAAAGAGTACGTTATTACGACTGTTAGTACGTGAATTTGATACGCAACGTCCTGAAGATATTACGTATGGCGGTATTCCAATCCGTGATTATGAAATCCAACATTTACGTGCAATGTTTGGTTATGTACCGCAAGACAACTTCTTATTCTCTACAACTATCCGAGAAAATATTGCCTTTGCGGTACCGAATAGTACAGAACAACAAATTCAACAAGCAGCTGAGACCAGCTATGTTCATCATGATATTTTAAATTTCCCTCAAGGGTATGACACGGTTGTTGGAGAACGTGGTGTTTCATTATCAGGAGGTCAAAAACAACGTGTTTCTATCGCACGTGCAGTCATTTCGGATCCGCCTGTCTTGATGTTTGATGACTCTTTGTCAGCGGTTGATGCAGATACAGAAGAACATATTCTTAATAATATGAGAGACCAAAGACAAGGCAAAACGAATATTATTACTGCCCATCGTATGAGTGCAGTGAGTCATGCGGATTTAATTATCGTGATGGATGAAGGTACAGTGGCAGAACAAGGGACACATGAACAATTGATGCGCAATCAAGGTTGGTATGCGAAAACTTATCAGTCACAACAATTACGCGACCAATTAACTAAAAAGTTAGATGAAGCGGCACATGAAGAGGAGGATGATTATCATGGCTAGAAGACAGAAAATGCATGGTGATAATCAACTCAGTGCGCGTGATCAGTGGCATACATTAATGCGCTTGATGCGTTATACCTTCCCGTTTAAATGGTTGATTTTAGCTGCCTTTGTGATGCTTGGGATTTCCACAGCAGCAGGTGTGGCAGTGCCTTATATTGTGAAAGTGTTTATTGATGATTACTTAACACCAAGACACTTTCCACAACATGAAATCATTTGGATGATTGTTATCTTTATCGGCATTGAATTGATTGGTGCGATAACAACGTATATTAACATTTATATGTTCCAAAACTTCGCATTTAAAATTATCCAACAATTACGTATTGATGCGTTTGATAAAATGGGCGAACTCGGCATGAAGTATTTTGATGAGGTGCCAAGTGGAAGTATCGTGTCACGATTAACGAATGACACAGAAGCCATCGTTAACATGTTTGTTGGGGTGTTTTCTTCCTTTATGATGGCATTATTTACAGTCATTTCAAGTTTTATTATGATGTTTATTCTAGATGTCAGACTTGCGTTAATGGCTTTATGTTTTATGCCGATTATTATCATTATTTTAGCTTTATATCGTAAATATGCTTCAATATTCTTTGCGCAAGCACGTCAACGGTTATCTGATTTGAACGCGAAACTTGCCGAATCTATTGAAGGTATCCGTATGATTCAAGTCTTTAACCAAGAACGCAGACTACAAAAAGAATTTGATGAAATTAACGAAGAGCACTATCAATATAACTTGAAAACGATTCGCCTAGATGGTCTATTATTACGTCCAGCCATCGGTATGTTAAGTATCTTTGCGACAGTAATGATACTAAGTTATTTCGGATTATTAAGCTTCTCTTCGACTGTGACGGCAGGGGTTGTTTATGCGTTCGTACAATATATGCAGCGCTTCTTCGAACCCATTAACCAGGTCAGTCAAAACTTGAATATATTCCAACAAGCTATTGTCGCAGCTAACCGTGTCTTTACATTACTAGATAACGACACATTAGAACCTAAACAAAATGAAATCGCTGACCACCATATCACAGAAGGTAAAATTGAATTTAAAGATGTAACTTTCAGTTATGATGGAGAACACAATGTATTAAAACATATTACATTTACTGCTAATCCTGGTGAAACAATAGCGCTTGTAGGCCATACAGGTTCTGGTAAAAGTACGATTATTAATTTATTTATGCGCTTTTATGAATTTCATCAAGGTGAAATATTAATTGATGGTCAATCTATCAAATCAATTCCAAAGCAAGAATTGAAACAAAAAGTAGGACTGGTTCTGCAGGATCCGTTTATCTTCTATGGAACAGTCTTATCTAACATCCGCTTATATCATCCAACAATGACATTCGAACAAGCAAAAGCTGCTGCAGAATTTGTGCATGCAGATCGCTTTATTGAACAACTGCCAGATCAATATGAGCATAAAGTAATAGAGAAGGGTAGTGCATTCTCTAGTGGTGAACGTCAGTTAATCGCATTTGCGAGAACGATGGCAATTGATCCTAAAATTCTTATTTTAGATGAAGCAACTGCTTTTATTGATTCTGAAACAGAAGAACAAATACAAAACTCATTGAAAGATATGCGTAAGGGACGTACAACGCTCGCAATTGCACATCGATTGTCGACGATTCAAGATGCAAATCAAATTTTAGTGTTAAATCAAGGTGAGATAGTCGAACGGGGTACCCATGAAGAATTACTTGCACAAAAAGGCATTTATTATAATATGTATTTGCTGCAAAATGGATAAAAGAATAAGCGTAACAAAAGAAGCACCTAAAGCCGTTTGAACTTTAGGTGCTTCTCTTTAGTTTATGTAAGTGTTATTCCTTACCAGCTAAGAATAGTTTAAACTCTGGGAATTGTTCAATCACACGTCTTGCGAATGAACAGCTCGCAGTGATTTTAAGTTGATTTGCATTCGCGTAATCTACTACTTTTTCAACGAGTTTCGTTCCGATACCTTGGCCGCCTAATTCATCACTGACAGCAGTATGGAAAATATCAATCACATTTTCTTGCTCATCTCTGAATTCAATGATGGCGCTCGGTGAACTTTCTTCCCCAATAAAGAACTTATGGTCGCCTTGCTTTAAATCTGTCATAGTCATAATCCCCTTTATCTATTTAATGTTACTCCTATCTAAATGGTACAAAACAAAGCGGGTCAGAAACAAGGGTTATTACAAAAATTATATGTTTTCTTTAATGTAAGCGTTTTCTTTAATTTATAAATTTACAAAATAATTAACGTCAAATTAAAAAGAGTACTTTTCTCTTTAATGTGTATATGAATAGTGAACCTAACTGTTTTTTAATTATAAAATATTAGGTTGAAAATTTCAGAATTCTGAGAATCTAAAAGATTTCATGAATACCATTGCAATTTAGTGTATTTAAGGGTATAGTTTAAAACATAATGATTACGATTTGGAGGGACCTTTTAAGATGAAAAAGACACTTTTCATAATGTTATCTTTAGTCTTAACAGTTGTATTAGCAGCTTGCGGTAATGGTGACAGCAGCAAAGACAGCGGTAATAAAGACAGTAAAGATGCTAAGTACAGCGAAAGCAATAAGATGAAAGTTAACACAACTGTATTCGCATTCCAAAGTTTTGCGGATCAAATCGGCGGTAAATATGCAGATGTGAAATCAATTTACCCACCAGGTACAGACTTACATAGTTTTGAACCAACACAAAAAGAAATCATGAACATTTCTAAAGGCGACTTATTTATTTATACAGACAAAGAAATGGACCCAGCAGCGGGTAAAATTGCGAAAACAATAAAAGACAACAAGAAAGTGCTTGAGTTAACAAAAGGCTTAGACAAAAACGCGATTCTTCCTGGTGAAGAACATGAGCATGAACACGAACATGAACATGGTGACCACGAAGAAGGTGAACACCACGAACACGGTGAACATGAAGAACACGGTGAACATGAAGAGCATGGTGATCACGAAGAACACCATCATCACCACGGCAAATACGATCCACATATTTGGTTAGATCCAGTAGCAGATAAAACATTTGCGAAAGAAATCAAAGATGAATTTGTGAAAAAAGACCCTGATCACAAAGATTACTACGAAAAGAACTACAAAAAATTAGTTCAAGACATCTCAGATGTGGATAAAGAATTAAAAGACGTTTCTAAAAACAAAAAACGCGACAAAGTGATTATCTCTCACGATTCATTAGCTTACTTAGCTAAACGTTATGACTTCGAACAAGAAGGTATTAACGGCATGAACAACGATGAACCAACACAAAAAGAATTAATGGCTATCGTTTCTGATATCAAGAAAGAAAAACAACCATATGTATTATACGAACAAAACATCACTTCTAAAGTGACAGATATCATCAGAAAAGAAACTAACACGAAACCATTACCATTCCACAACTTATCAGTTTTAACAAAAGATGAATCAAAAGATAAAGATGTTACTTATCAATCATTAATGAAGAAAAACATCGAGTCACTGAAAAAAGCTTTAGACAACTAATGTGATTAACGTTTATGATACGCATTTCCGGTTAAATCGGAAGTGCGTATTTTTTTATTTACATGAAACAAAATACTGGTATAAAAATTATACTGGTGTTATAATGAGTTTAACAAAGTAAGTATAATAATTATACTGAATAAAGGAGGTTTCCATATATGGAAAATATTAAACGTATACATCATATTTCAGCAATTGTAGGTGACGCACAAGAGAACTTAGACTTCTATCGTAATGTACTTGGCTTACAATTGATTAAACAAACAGTAAACTTCGATGACCCAGGTGTTTATCACTTATACTTCTCAAGACAAGATGACGACAAACGTATGGTAATGACATTCTTTAACTGGCCAAATCAACATAAAGGTCGAGTGGGAAGCGGACAAGTTGGACGTATCGCATTCAGAATTCCTAAAGGCTCAATGGATGCTTGGGAAGCACATTTAAATGAACAAGGTATTGAAACTAAAATTTCTGGTTTATTCGACGAAGCAACATTAGAATTTAATGATGTGCATGGACTAGCTTTAGCATTAGTTGAAGGACAAGAAGAAGCTGAAGATAATGCTATTATAGGTTTCCATGGTACAGAACTATTATCTGCAGATCCAGCAGGTACTCGCAGCACATTAGTAGATGATATGGGGTTAAGTGTTGTTAACGAAAACCCTTCTAAAATCCACTTAGAAACAGAGGGCGAAGAAAAACACCAAATCATTATGTCTGCACAACCATTGCCAAAAGGTTTATTCGGTGTAGGTACAGTGCATCATGTGGCTTGGTCTATCCCAACAGAAGCAGAACATTTAGAATGGCAAAAACACATGGAAGACCATGGTTATTTTGTGACAGAAGTTAAAGACCGTAATTACTTCAAAGCGATTTACTTCAAAGAAAAAGGTGACATCGTATTTGAAATGGCGACAGATGGTCCAGGCTTTGCGGTAGATGAGCCGAAAGATCAATTAGGTCAACATCTTCAATTACCGCTACAATACGAAGATAGACGCGAAGCTTTAACGCAAAATCTTAAACCATTGAAATTATAATATCAGTTATATAAAAGAACTCCTGTGCTTACTTATTTAGAGTAAGTGACAGGAGTTTTTTTCGTTTGAATAATGATAATAACAAGATGAGGAATTATTTTTTAAAGGTTCAAAGTGCCATAAATATTTTAACCTCGAAACATTTGGACATATAAAAGAAAGATTTGGATATTCTATTGTTTTCAGAAAAATGATAACGTTTACATGAATAGAAAATTAATTATTTGAAGGTACAAAGACAACACCAGAAATAACAATCTATAGATAGAGGTGAAAGGATTGGAAAGAAAATTAACGCGCTTTGAAAAGTATGCATTTGGATTCGGAACAGTAGGAAAAGACGCCATTTTTAATATTGTCAGTTTGTTTTTAATGTTCTATATTACGGACATTGTTGGACTCTCACCCGCATTCGTCGGAGTGTTGTTTTTCGCAGCACGTATTTGGGATGCGATTAACGACCCGATTATGGGCATGATTGTTGATAATACACACAACCGCTTCGGCAAATTCAAAACATGGCTCGTTATCGGTACATTAATTAACGCTGTCATCACAGTATTACTCTTCACAAACTTTGATTTCGCAGGCAACGGCATGTACATTTACATCTCAATCATGTACATCATATGGGGTATGACTTATACCATTATGGACATCCCGTATTGGTCATGGCTGCCAAACTTAACGAATAACCCACGTGAACGTGAAGAAGTTGCGGTAGTGCCACGTTTCTTTGCGAGCTTTGCGGCATTTGTGATCGGAAGCTTCGGTTTAATGTTTATCCATAAATTAGACGATTTCTTAGGTCAACCGTTCAGAGGTGCAGGTATTTTTGCGCTTGCAATCATCTGTAGTATTACATTTATCATTACTATCGGTATTACAGTATTCTTCGTTCATGAAGACACTGAAATTGAAAGACAAAACGCAATTAAAGTCCGTTTTAAAGATATTTGGCGTATTCTCTTTAAAAACAAAGAGTTGCTTGCGGTAATTGGTGTAATCTTAGCATTCAACTTATGTGGACAAATGATTAACGCAATTATCTTGTATTACTTTAAATATGTGGCAGGCGTAGAAAGCTTATTCTCTGTCTTTAACACAATGATTCTTATGGAAATGGGATCATTATTGATTTTCCCATACTTAGTTAAGAAAGTCGGACGTAGTGCAGTATTCAACTACGCTGTATTTGGAATTATTATTGGTTTAGTAGTTATCTTGCTTGCAGGCTTTATTGCGCCGCACGCAGCAATCTGGGTAATTATTGGCGGTGCATGTATCCGCTTCGGTACAGGTACACTTGTCGGAATCAACACAGTCGCGTTAGCTGACGTAATCGACTACAGTGAAGTGAAATTCGGTCAACGTAACGAAAGTGTCATCACATCAACACAAACATTCTTAGTAAAATTAGCACAAGCATTTGCGGGATTAAGTGTCGGTGTCGGTTTATCAATGATTGGTTATGTGCCAAATGTTGAACAAACAACAGATACAATCTGGGGTATCAGAATCGGTATGATTGGGGTACCAATCTTCTTTATCATCATTTGTAGTATTTTATATCATAAAGCCTTCAACTTAAAAGGCGACTTCTTACGTGATATTCAACAAACACTTGAATTTAAACGTAAAAGAGAAGGACGTCCGCCGATTCATAAAGAAGAAAAACTGTAACAATACAATAAGCAGTGTTAGAGCCTTCATTCATAACTCTATCCACTGCTTTTGTTTTACAGCAACAAAAAAGTAGCTGCTTGATAGTTTCATTTATTCAGATTGCAATGCTTTTCTGGCCTTATAATTTTTGCGGTATTGCGTAGGTGGACAGTTAAAGTACTTAGAGAAAGCCTTGGAGAAAGCAAGTGACACATCATAATTAAGTTCATCTGCAATGGCTTGCACAGTTTTATTTGTGAATTTCAGCTGCTCAGCCGCAAAAGCCATACGAAGATCGGTGAGATATCTACTTGGTGAAGCGCCAAATTGCTTTTTGAAACGTTTATAGAGCTGACTACGGCTCATGTTTGCGACTTGAGCAGCATTATCAACAGTAGTATCTTTGCTTTTGAAGTTGTCATTGAAATATTCTAAAGCATCTTTTAAATCTGTTGCTTCACGTTGATCAGGAATTACAATTTCTTTTTGGTTTTGTTGTGTTAGGAAATATAACAATTCAAATAGTCTTATCTTTAGTAAGATATCGTGGGTGTCCTCAGGGGTATGGCTGTTTGCCAGAATGCAGATTTTAAAGATTAATTTAAACAGTGTTTCAGTGTTTTGATTTAAGAGGACGAATTCATCTGATAAAGAAGTACGTGTAATAAAGCTGATGGCATGCGTGCCGCTGAAGCCGACCCACATATAATGCCAAGGTGTTTCTCCTGTCGCATGATATTTGACATGCATGCCTTTGAGCAATAAGAAGACATCACCTTTCTTTAAATGGTAAGTCGTATCATTCACAGTAAAGGTGCCGGTTCCTTGTGTCACGATATGCAAGACAGCAGGTTTAGTGACTTCATATTCATAGCCGTTACCTACGTATAAGTTTTCTTTGCCGCATTCATCAACTTGGGCTTCGTAGCTTGTTTTTTTAAGTTTTGTCCAAAAGACTTGCACTTGTCTCACTCTCTTTCTCTCTATGATAGAGCCATTATAACACGTATATTTAACAAAATTATATAATTTTTGAAAAATACATAGGAGGGTCATACCTTGAAATTAGATTTACACTATAACTTAGAACAATTACATGTTAATACATTACCTTATGCCGCTTATTTTATCCCAAAGCCACAACAACACAATACTTCTGTAACACAGTTATCTGGTAACTGGAACTTCGGTTTCTTCAACAGTGTGGCAGAGTTTGAAGCAAGCCGTCATAAAGTGACACAAACTTTACCGGTACCGTCTGTGTGGAATTTACATGGATTTGACCAAACACAATATGTCAATATTAAATATCCAATCCCATTTGATCCGCCGTATGTACCAGAAGATAATCCATGTGGTTATTATGAACGCAACTTTACCATCGATTCTATCTATGACAATGACCATCAATTTGTGTTGAACTTTGACGGTGTCAGCAGTGCGTATTATGTATGGATCAATAATACATTTGTAGGCTACAGCCAAGTTTCACGCAGTGCGTCACGTTTTGATGTCACATCTTTTGTTCAAGAAGGGGATAATACGATTCAAGTATTAGTCGTTAAATATTCAGATGGTACGTATTTTGAAGATCAAGATATGTTTAGACATTCAGGTATCTTCAGAGATGTGTATATTGTAGAACGTCCTAACAATCGTATTGAAGATTATACGATTCAAACGACAGTCGATACAGCTGTACAAACAGGTGCAGTCCATTTAGATGTGACGCAAGTAAATGGTAAACCTGATTATACAGTAGCGCTGCTTGACCAAGAAGGCGGCGTCATTACTGAACAAAAAGGGACAAATGAAGATGTTTTAGTATTAAATGTAGAAGACGCCGTATTTTGGAGTGCTGAAACACCTTACCTTTATACGCTAGTTATCACTACTGCGGATGAAGTTATCACTGAACAGGTCGGTTTACGTGAAGTTGAAATTAAAGATCAACAGTTATGGATTAATGGTAAATCTGTGAAATTGCGTGGGGCTAACTATCACGACAGTAACCCGGAAACGGGATATGTCTTAACTGAAGCGCAAATGCATGAAGATTTGACATTAATGAAACAAGCCAACTTTAATGCGATTCGTACAGCACACTATCCGAAAGCGCCTCGCTTCTATGAGTTAGCTGATGAATACGGGTTCTATGTGATGAGTGAAGCGGATTTAGAAACACATGGCGTAGTGCTGTTTTATGGAGATGAAAATACTAAAGACTTTAATATTATCGCAGATGATCCGCAATACGAAGCACCGATTTTAGATCGTATTGAAGCGTCTATTGTGCCGCTACGCAACTTCTCATCTATTATTATGTGGTCATTAGGTAATGAATCTGGATATGGTGTCAATATTGAGAAAGCAGCTGAACTTGCGAAGGATTTAGATGCAACACGTCCAGTCCATTATGAAAGTGCCTTTTACGCAGAAGGTGGGGAAGATTTCTCTAAACTAGATATGATCAGTCGTATGTATCCGTCACCTGAAGAAATTAAAGAGCGTTATTTAGATAATCAAAATATTACACAACCCTTTATCTTATGCGAGTATGCACATGCGATGGGGAATTCACCAGGTGGTCTTTTAGAATATCATGAATTATTAGAAGCGTATCCAAGCTTTATTGGTGCGTTTGTTTGGGAATGGTGCGACCACGCAGTAAATATCAGTCAAGATGAAGCGCAACCAGTCTTTCGTTATGGCGGAGATTTCGGAGAAGATTTACATGACGGCAACTTCTGTGTAGATGGTATCGTATCGCCAGATAGAACGCCGCACGAAGGTTATTATGAATTCCAACAAGTGAATCGTCCGGTGATTTTATCTCATTATGATAAACAGACGTTAACGTTTTATAATCGTCTCGATTTTATTGATGCAAATGAAGTCTTGCAATTACGTTTTACGATTACGACATTATCAGGTGAACAATATGAAGAGTATGCAGATTTAACAGGATTTGAACCACATACTGAAATTTCTGTGGAACTGCAGACGTTTATTGATGAAGCGATTTTAAACCAAATCAGTGATATTTTAGTAGAGTATATTTCACTTAAAGATCAAACAATTTTAGGTCATGATCAAATCGTTCAAGAACGTTTGGAATTTGAAACAGTAACAGAGCATGAAGCTGCTTATCAAGTATCAGTGGATGATACAGCGCATACTATTCATATTTCAGGAGAGAATAGTGATTATGCGTTTGATACACAAACTGCTTCATTAACGCACGTTACACAAGCAGGTAAGTTCGTGCTTCATGAATCTACTGCAATCCGCATTTGGCGTGCACCGACAGATAATAACATTAATATTCGTAAGCAATGGGAAGAAATGGGTTACGAACATGCGCATACGCGTGTATATGATTATTCGATTGTCGAATCTGAAGGCGGCGTGAGTATTCAATTCCAAATCAGTATTGTGCATAAACGTGTGCCGAAAATCTTAACGGGGACTTTAACTTGGTTAGTGCATGCGGATGGTAAGATTGAAGCGGATTTAGAACTTGAGAAGAATGCACGTATGCCGTTCTTACCGAGACTTGGCTTAGAATTCAAGTTATCAAATGACTATCAAAAATTAGCATACTATGGTCATGGACCCTTCAGCAGTTATGATGATAAGCAGCTTGCGAGTCATTTAGGTTACTTTGTTTCTACAGTCAATGATAATTTCTGGCCGCATATCAGACCGCAAGAAGACGGCAGTCACAATAATACAACACATGTGACATTAAATAATACAACAACACAAGTTGCGTTTAACGCTGAAACACCATTCAGTTTCAATGCGAAACCTTATTCAGATGCGCAACTTACAACAGTAGAACATGCAGATCAATTACACTTAGATGGTTACACATATGTTAATATCGATGTTGGCCAAAGTGGTATCGGTACAAACAGTTGTGGACCGGAATTACCAGAACGTTATCGTATGGATGATGCAGAGTATCACTTAAACTTTACATTGCAGTTCAATACATTATCTTAAATTCTAGTACACGAGACAAATCACAAGCTATAAAAATAAGATATAACCACAAAAAAGCAGAAGGTGACGTTTAATCAGTCAACCTTCTGCTTTTCTTTATGGTTATTAATCTGTATAGCGATGAGACATAAGTTCTTTTAAGTTGCGGATTTCTTCTTTGATGAATTGTCCTGTGTTCGTATCGCGGATACGTTTACGTTGAAGTTCTTTATCAACAAGACGTTTTGTAGATAATTCATCTGCACCGTATCGTAATACGTTTTCTTTCGTGTTGAAGTGTTGGTGTGCCACTAGCTGCATACCGTAAGAGTTGTACAGTAACGTATAACCCGCAATACCTGTTGTAGATTGATACACTTTAGAGAAGCCGCCATCAATGACGATCATTTTACCGTCGGCTTTAATCGGATCTTCACCATCAATTTCTTTGACTGGTGTATGCCCGTTAATGATATGACCTTGTTCAGGATCTAAATCAAAGTCTTCTAAGAGTTTGCCTACAACTTTAGGGTCTTCACGTAGTGAATAATATGGGTTCTTTTCTTCTTTATGAGTTGCTTTATCTTTAATGAAATAACGTTCGAATGTTGTCATGGCACGTTTTCCGAATAACGAAGAATATTTACCTGTCCATAAATACCAAACTAAGTCAGTTGCTAAATCATCGGTAATATCTTTATTTCGGAATGCTTTACGCATATACATTTCGAATTGGTCTAATAATGGACGGCCAGCATAGAATGTGCCATCAATTTCCATACCTTCCATATTGCCATGTTCATCAATCGGGATACAGCCGTGAATTAATAAATTACCGTTGTAAGGTAAGTAAAGTGAACCTTTATCCATTAAGAATGTCATATGACGTTTAAGCTTTTCTGATTCTTGTACAGAAACTAATAATTTATCAATGACTTCTTGTTCTTCTGGTAATAATTTAGCTGGGTCTTCTGGATCTACTGTCACGAAACATGTATCTGTTAATTCATGTGTTTGGCCATGTAATGTATACGTTAAGTTATCATAGTCAACATGTTCTAAGACTAAGCGTTCTTCCATTTCGAAAGAAGGACGACGTTTGATAATCGGCATTTCTAATTTGAATTGAATCATCGCAATGGCTTGATGAATTTTAGTGATTTGAAGTTGTTCTTGTTCAGATAAGTTAGAATCAGAACGTAATTTTGGACGGAAAGCTGGGTTATCACCATAGTATTTTTCAGCTAAGTTTAATAATGGGCGTAAGTTGATACCGTAAGCATCTTCAACGATATTCAAGTTATCGTAACGTGCACAAATACGTAAGATGTTAGCTAGGCAGACACGAGAACCGGCATAGGCACCAATCCAAATCGCATCGTGGTTGCCCCATTGGATATCAACAGAATGATAGTTGATTAATGTTTCTACAATTTTTTCAGGTTCAGGACCACGGTCATAAATATCACCGACAACATGTAAGTGATCTACGACTAGACGTTGAATTGTGTAAGATAAACCGATAATTAAATCGTCTGCTTGTTGAGTTTCGATGATTTGACGCATCAACGTATTGTAGTAAGGTGTTTTATTCTCAAGTTCGTTGGTTTTATAAAGTAACTCTTCGACAATATAAACAAACTTTTTAGGTAATGCTTTACGTAATTTAGAACGTGTATATTTTGAAGCGGAATATTGAACCATTTGAATCATTTGGTCAATACGTGTTTCATACCAACGGTTTAATGGCTCTTTTGTTTCGAAGCTGCTTTTAACCATTCTTAATTTATCTTCTGGATAATAAATTAAAGCAGTGAAGTCGCTGATTTCTTGGTTCGACATTTTATCTTTGAAGATGTCATTGACTTTCGTACGAACATTGCCTGAACCGTTACGTAAGACATGTTGGAAAGATTCATATTCTCCATGTAAGTCACTGACAAAGTGTTCTGTACCTTTTGGTAATTCTAAAATAGATTCTAGACTGATAATTTCTGATGCAAGTTGTTCTTCATGGTTGAATTTCTCTGCAAGTAAATCGAAATACTTATTTTTAAGTTCACGTTCGTTGGTAATCATTTGTGCCTCCTGGGTTTAATAATAATAGCGCTTACATTTGATTATTGTACTTTTTTAACAATTTTTCAATGGTGACGTTTTAAAAAACTGAAAAAATAATGTGTGGTTGGATTAAAAAGAGGGAGAATAGAGAAATAAACTAAATATTTGAATCAGCTATGTTAAAATAAAAATAACATAAAAATATCAGGAGGTCTTATGACACCATTATTATCAGTACATCATTTAACGAAACAGTTTTCTAATAGCCGCTTCTCCATCAATGATGTCTCCTTTCAAGTTGATCCAGGTGAAATTGTCGCTTTAATCGGCAAAAATGGTTCAGGCAAATCAACGTTAATTCGTATGATTGTGGGAGATTATCCTTTAACTAGCGGAGAAATCTATTTTTTCGGTCAACGTGTTTCACCTGAAGATACAGACTACAAAAATGACATGAGTGTTGTATTTGATTCCATGAATTTCACTAAAAATATGACCGTTGATAAGTTGAATCGTATGTTTCAAAAGGTGTTCCGCCATTTTGACAGTACTTTGTTTAATGATTATATCCAGCGTTTTGAACTGCCAGAAAAACAGGCAGTTAAATTCTTTTCAAGAGGTATGTCTATGAAACTCTCTATGGCAGTCGCATTGTCACACAAAAGTCGATTATTGATTTTAGATGAAGCGACAGCAGGATTGGACGCAGCAAGTCGTGATGAGATTCAAGATGAAATTGAAAAGTTCGTACATGATAGCAATCGTGGTGTGTTGATGACATCTCATATTGCGGAAGATATTGACCGCTTAGCGACAAAGTTAGTTTTTCTGAGACATGGCCAAGTTTATAAGCAAATTGACAAAGCAGCATTATTCAACAATTATGCACGTTTAACATGTGATGAAACAGAATTTGAAAAACTTGTAGACGAAGATGTGTTAGCAAAAAAACACCACTTAGGTGAAGTTCAAGCGATTGTGTTAAAAAATGAACGTACTTTGTCTTTTGATTTAGAATCTATCGAGTACATTGATCAAGTCAGTAAAATAATCTTAAGAGGTGAAGACATATGAAGGGTTTAATTTATAGTCAGTATTATTCAACTCAGAAAGCATTGTGGATCTACTTAGGTATCGGTTTATTGTTAGGTATCGGGTTCACAGCTGTGGATTTAGAAGGGTTTCAACCGTTAATCAGTTTAATCATTTTAATGTTTTCTGTTTCAGCTGCGACTGATAATTTGAAAAATGAAGCAGCAGCGGGTTGGTATAAATATGCGATTACATTACCTGTCAGTCGCAAAGAAATTGTACAAGCACATTATGCATATTATTTTTTGTCTGCTGGATTAGGGTTAGCCATTGTTCTGTTTATTTTTGCAGGCAGATATCTATTAGGCTTCGGTACTATTACGGAATCCTTGTCAGCTATCATGTTAGGGATAGGAATTTGTTTGTTAGTGTCATTGTTTTATCCGTGTACTTATGTGGTTGGTGCAGATAAATCGAATATAATTCAAATGATTATCACAGGAATTATAGTAGTTACATATCTCGTGTATAACACTGTAACACTTATCATTGGCGGTTATATGTATGGCTCAGGTAATGATGCTATGCAGCATACTAGTTTTGAACTGGGACGCATGTCTATCTTCCTTGTCTTTGCGCTAATACTTGCGCTACTTGGTTACTTCATAGGTTTGAACAAGTTTAAAAATCAGAATTTCTAAAAAATCAAAATAAATCATAACAAATAGATAAAGCACACTTCAAAAAAATGAAGTGTGCTTTATTTTCGTATTGTTTAGTTCTGTCTATGACGGCGTTTCGCAATGTAACGGTAAGCAAAGTATACTAACGCAATTGCGATAATAGCATACATGATATATGAGTATATATGCATTACATTTAAAATATCGTGCCAGTTATCGCTTAACGATTTACCTAAATAGATTAAACCGAAGTTCCAAATTGTTGTGCCGACTAATGACAATGTCGCAAATGTGACGATGTTCATTTTGTTGACGCCTGCAGGAATAGTGATCAATACACGTAAAACTGGAACGAAGCGACAGATAAAGACTGCGATTGCACCGTATTTTTTAAACCAATTGTTGGCACGTTCAACGTCTTTACCTTTAAGTTTAATCCATTTACCGTATTTGTCTACGAAGCGGTAAAGTTTCTGTTCATTAACTAAGCTACAGATGTAATACAGAATCAATAGCCCCATAAATGAAGCGACTGTTGCGATAATCAATAGCAGCCAAATAGAAATATGTGATTTTGCGGCTAATACACCTGCGAAAGTCAGCACAATTTCTGAAGGCACGAAAGGCAGGATATTCTCAGCAAGAATTAAAATAAAAATTGCGAGATATCCCCAACGCGAAATAAAGTCAGTCAGTATTTGTTCCATGGTAATGCGATGACTCCTTTTTATGTACAAGTTTTATAATGTTTTAATTTTATTTAAAGAACACTTGTGGTTTTGTGTCCAAGCTATATTGTACTAAAAATAGAATCAAATGACATCTATTTATATATCCAGCATATGCATGTCCAAATTTAAAAATCGTAAAAGTCAGGCGTAGTCATGGTTTGTTCGAGGTGTTTTGTAAATAACGAAATAATATTGTGTCATTCATAGTGTTCAAATTTCTGTAAAAAAGTTATTGTGAACGGTTTCAAATAGTGGTAATATTTACTAGAACAACTTAGGTCATATGATGACCTAATGTATTTTGAACACAGAAAGTTGGGATATCTATGAGTGAAAGAAAGAGTAACGTACGATGGTTCTTCGCATTTGCGTTCTTTATTATTGGGGTTATTGCCTATATGGACAGATCTAACATCTCCTTAATTGCGGCACCAATGATGGAAGATTTACATATGACGAAGGCTCAGTTTGGTTTATTAGCAACATTCTTCTCAGCGGGCTATGCCATGATGCAAGTCCCATCCGGTATTCTTGCGGAAAAATTCGGACCGCGAAAAATGTTGACGATTGCGTTGATTTGGTGGAGTGCATTTACGATTTTAACTGGTTTAGTTAAGAACCACGGTTTATTATATACTGTGCGTTTCTTATTCGGTGTAGGGGAAGCGCCGATGTATCCATCAAACGCAGTATTCAACTCATATTGGTTTACTAAAAATGAAAAAGGGCGTGCATCTAGTGCGTTGCTTGCAGGGTCATATTTCGGTCCGGTTATCGCACCGATCGTGACAGTATGGATTGTAAGTTTATTTAACTGGCAAGCCGTATTCTATATCTTCGGGGCAGTTGGTTTTGTGATTGCGTTATTGTGGGTGATTATCGCAAAAGACTTACCTGAACAACATAAAATGGTTAACAATGCTGAAAAACGTTATATCATTCAAGGTCGTGACGTGGTTGATGCAGGTGAAAAACAATCTGCACCATGGAGCGCATTCTTTAAACATTTCAGTTTCTATGCGATTGCAGTTCAATATTTCGTAGTACAATTTATTGTTGGTTTATTCTTAATTTGGTTACCGACTTACGTAATGGAACAATATCATGTTAAATATACAGCATTAGGCTTATTGGCAGGGGTGCCATGGCTTGCGATGTTTATTTGCATCATGATTGCTGGTGCAATTTCAGATAGAATTTTACAAGCTGGCAAATCACGTTTTGTCGCTCGTGGTTCAATTGCGATTGTAGGTATGGTTGTCTTTAGTATTGGTTTATTATTCGCAATCCGCAGTGAAGTATTAGAAGTGAATATCGCTTGGTTAGCAGTATGCTTAAGCGGTATGGGTGTCACTACTGGTATGAGCTGGGCAGCAGCTGCTGACATCGGACGTAACTTCTCAGGTACAGTTTCAGGTTGGATGAACTTATGGGGTAACGTCGGTGCGATGTTAAGTCCATTAATCGCTGGTATTTTAGCTGATTTGATCGGTTGGACTTGGACATTACAATCATTAATTATTTTAGTTGCGATAGCTATATTAATGTGGTTCTTCGTTAAACCAGATAGTCCGCTTGTAGTCAATCGTTCTAAAATGTAAGCACAAGTATAAAATAAGATAGTAAATACAGGTCATGTTACGATGAATGAGAGAAAGGGTCTTATCAAGCGTAGCATGACCTTTTAATTTTATTATGGTTCGTTGAATTATTTTAGGGGAAAGAAAGTACTGGTAAAATATAGAAATTGGAGAGGGAAAATATGATTACAGTAATTGTTAAAACAAAAGTCAACGATATGAATTATGATAAATATACACAATTAATGGGACAATTAGTCGCAGCATCACAAGCTGAAGCATCAAATATCAGCTATGAACATTATGAAAATGCGAATATCCCAAATGCCTTTGCGATTATTGAACAATGGAGTTGTGAAGAAGGCTTTGAAAATCATAAGAAATCTGATCATTTCCAAGTGTATTGGCAAGAAATCGTACAACTTTGTCTAGATGAGCCAGAAATTATTGTCTTTGATAACCAAGAAACACTCACAGAAAATTAAGCAACAAATAAGGCAGGGCATGACTTTAGTGCTATAATAGGACATAAATAGACAAAGACATAAAGATGTCTGTCATGTCAAATCAGTAAGGAGAATGAAGAGTATGATTTACCAACATGGAACTTTGGCGACGTTAATGGCTGGAATGCTTCAAGGCACAGTATCTGTAGATGAGATGCTTGAACAAGGAGATATGGGCATCGGTACATTGACAGGTTGCGACGGTGAAGTCATTTTTATTAACGGTAACGCTTATCACGCAGATGAATACGGCGGTTTCAGACACTTAGACGGTCATGAGATGTTGCCGTTTGCGACCATTACGAAATTTGACCCTACACAGGCATTTGAAGTGTTGAATGTTACAACTCAAGATGAATTGTACGATCAAATTATGGAACGCATGAAGAGCCGCAACTTATTCTCAGCAATCCGTATCACAGGCAGTTTCAATCATGTCCATGTACGTATGATGCCGAAACAAGAGCCGCCATATACGCGATTAATGGAATCAGTGAATCGCCAACCAGAACACCATTATGATTATTTAAATGGTACAATTGTCGGTTTCTTCACACCTGAACTGTTCCATGGTGTTGGTTCAGCAGGTTTCCATTTACATTTCGTGGACCAAGACCGTACAGTAGGCGGCCATATTTTAGGCTTTGAATTAGAACGAGGCAGTGTAGAAATTTCTGATGCAGAAACGTTCGAGCAACACTTCCCAACTAAAGATGAAGCATTCTTAGAAGCAGATATTGATTACGAAAATATCGATGAAGAAATCAGAATGGCAGAATAAGCGAAACAACATCCTAACGTCAGGATATAATACTCGGGTATTATGTTCTGGCGTTTTTTATTTTCATATAGGACATGACCATCTGATAAATTAAAAGATAGATGACTTTAATATTTGAAAGGAGAAATCGTATGGCGCACTATATCAAGTCGCTATTTAAATTTAATAAACACAATGTGAATTACAGTAAAGGAATAAGACAAGGCTTATTGATGCTGACACCGTTACTGTTAGGATATCTGTTAGGTTACTTCCAATTTGGTTTATTAATAGCGACAGGGACATTGGCTAACATTTATGTCTTTGGCGGATCTGATAAATCTAAATTACGTATTTTATGGTGGTGTGCTGTCGGGTTTGCGTTATGTATTACATTTGGAACACTGACAGTTGCAACACCGTTGCTGTTTGGAATATTGTTGCTGCTTGTTACTGTTGTAGCATACTACATATTCAGTGCTTTAGAAATTCCTGGTCCTTCAGCAACTTTCTTCATTGTAACGTTTGCGTTACCGATTAACATGCCGATTGCGCCGGAACAAGCATTGACACGTGGCGTTTTTGTATTTATCGGCGGTATCTTTGCGTTAGCAGTTGTAGCAATACTGTTAAAATTACAAGAGAAAAATACACAAGAGCGTGCCATTGAAGCGGAGTATCAAAGCTTATTAAAACTTGTTAAAGAATACGCAGACAGTGAGAAATTCAAGAAAAATACTGAGCAGTTGGTCAATCAGTTTAAATCTACAGATAAACAGCTGATTACTTCTTTTACTTCTAATAAGAAACAATCTGAACAATTACATCGTTTATATTTACTGCATAATAACGCAGAAGGTATCTTTGCTGAATTGTTAGAGTTGAAGACTAAAGAAGTCGAAACATTACCAGATGTTTTAATTGAAATGATGCAGTATATTGAACGAAGTGTTTCTTCAAGGTTAGAAGAACAAGAAATCATGCAGTGGAGAGAAAAAATCGAGCTGCCGGTTAGCTTTCAACGTTTAGAAAAACAGATTTATCGTACAGATGAAATCTTACATAGTCCGACAGGTCAAATTGAATACGAAGCGAATCTAAGACAACCATTATACGGACAACAGTTAAAATATAACTTAACATTAGATTCACTCGTATTAATGAATACTTTACGTTACAGCATGATTATGGGTGCCGCTATCTTTATCGCGTTGATGTTTGATTTTGATAAAGCGTATTGGATTCCATTAACAGCACATACGATATTGATAGGGACGAATACGATTCATAGTATGGAACGTGCCGTTGCCAGAACAATTGGTACGTTTATCGGGGTCCTCTTATTGACCGTTATTTTATCCCTTCACCCGCATATGATTGTTAGTATTATTGTACTTGCGTTAAGTGCAACGATTACTGAAGTCATTATCGGTGCGAATTATGCGATAGCGATGATTTTCATTACAACGCAAGTCATTATGTTGAACGGCCTTGCATCAGGCAAGTTATCTATTTTAATTGCTTTACCAAGGGTTGTAGATGTAGTTATCGGTGTGATTATCGCGGTCATCGGTCTCTTAATACTAGGCAGAAAAAATGCATCGCAAACATTACCAGATGCGATCGCTGAAGTGGTTCGTTATGAAATGTCTTTCTTCTATTATGTCTTCTCAAGAAATGAACATTTAGCAAAACAAGCACCGAAGTTCAATGAATTAAAATTACGTATCAAACTAAGCAATATGAATAGTATGTACCAAAACGCACATGGTGAGTTATTTGCGGATAGTACAAAAATCAGTGCGTATTATCCAATTATCTTTGCGTTAGAAGAAATCAGCTTTATGTTATCAAGAGCGCAAAACAATCCAAAACCGCAAACGATTGATGATGTCGTTATGGGTCAGTATTTAATTGCGTTTGAAGGTATCGCGACGCACTTTGAACAACATGTACCGCTTTATCAAGGCACAGGCTTACCATCTTTACCGCAATATACGAATATTCGCACTGCGCTGTTGAATATCCAACAATATGCACGTTTAAGAAATTCAGACAAGATTGGAGATTCTCAATAAGTGGTATAGCAATATTAAGTGATATTGAAGAGGAGGGCGTTATATGCCTTGGACATTAGATGACTATCCAAATACTTGGAAGAACTTAGATAAGTTAGAACGCAAGAAAGCGATTGATATCGGTAATGCGATGTTAAAAGATGGTTATGACGAAGGTACATTGATTCCGATTGCGACAAAACAAGCTGAAGAATGGTATAAAAATGCGTCAAAAGAAGAACTTGATGAGTTGAAAAATAAAAATATTACAAGTCATCAAAAAGATAAAGACGCGCGTCCGGAATTAAATGAAAATGATGTCGAAGTCTATAAAGAAGATAACGAGTGGAAAGTCAGAACGCATGGTGCGAAACAAGCTGCAGATAGTTATGATAAGAAAGAAGAAGCGGTTAAACGTGCCAATGAAATCGCAGATAACCGTGGCACAAAAGTACATGTTAAATCTTAAATTAAGTGCACGATAATGATTATTTAAAACAGGACTTGGGTATTTTAAAAGTACCGATTCACAGTATGCAATATAATAAGAAACTGAGCGCGTTGCATAGTGAATCAAGGGAGCAACAGATACGTTATTATAGAAGAAAGCCTCTTAACAAATTGCGTTAAGAGGCTTTCGTTTGTCTAATATACTGTTGTTTATGCTTGTGTGATTTGCCATCCATAAGGTTCTGGTAGTTGAGACCAATCTTGATCGTATTCTTCTGTTGTTAGTAAGCATTCATCTAATGATTTTGTTAATGCTTCTTGGTCTAAGTCTGTACCGATAATCACAAATTGTGTATGGCGGTCGCCAAACTCAGGATCCCAGTTTTCACGCACATCTTCACGTTCATGCAAGATTTCACGTTGTTGTGCTTCAGACATTGCCGCAACCCAGAAAGTAACAGGGTGGATAGAGACTGAAGAACCTGCTTGTGACATTAAGCACGCCACATGATTATATTGTGCTAACCAAACAATACCCTTAGCACGTACAATTGTATTCGGCATATTTTCTAACCGCTTATGGAAACGTTCTGCGTGGAATGGCATACGACGTTCATATACAAATGAAGAAATACCGTATTCTTCTGTTTCTGGTGTATGTGTCGCATGGCCGCCTTCTGTTAATTCTTGAAGCCAGCCTGCAGAGTTTGATGCAGCTTCAAAGTCGAATAAGCCAGTGTTTAACACATCGCTGAGTTCAACTACTGAATTTTGTGTACGGATGAATTTCGCAGTTGGTTGTAATTTGCGTAAAATACCTTCTAGTTTGTTTAATTCTTCTTCTGAAACTAAGTCTGTTTTGTTTAAGACTAAAACGTCACAGAATTCGACTTGGTCAATTAATAAATCAGCAATAGTACGTTCATCTTCTTCACTTGTACCTTGATCACGGTCAACTAATAAATCTTCTGATTTGATGTCGTTGATGAAGCGGTTCGCATCAACAACAGTAACCATTGTGTCTAAACGGCAGATGCTTGTTAAATCGATACCAAGTTCTTCATCGATATATGAGAATGTTTGTGCGACAGGTACAGGTTCAGAAATTCCTGTTGATTCAATCACGATTTGATCAATGCCGCCACGTTTAACAATATTTTCAACTTCTTTTAATAAGTCTTCACGTAATGTACAGCAGATACAACCGTTAGAAAGTTCTACTAATTTTTCATCAGTACGTGAAATGCCCCCGCCTTCAATTACTAAGTCTTTATCAATATTCACTTCACTCATGTCATTAACAATGACCGCAATGCGTAAGCCTTCTCTATTTTGTAAGATATGGTTTAATAAAGTTGTTTTACCTGAACCAAGGTACCCACTCAGTACCGTTACTGGTATTTTAGCCATAAATAAATCCTCCTATTTATATATACACGCGTTTAATCGTAATTATTACGATTTATATTGTATAGAAAAAAAGAACGGTGCGCAAGGTGATGAACCTAAACTATGAATGTTTAAAAATAAAGAATTGTCTATTAAATATGCAGAGACTCGTTTTGTATCTTTTGAAAATTTATGCGCAAATATTCGTTTGTGAATTACAAATAATTAATTTTAACTACAAACTTCGTTATAATAAAGATGTCTGAAGAACGGGGGATTATTATGTATGTAGAGAGAAGAGAAACACTTAACCTTAATGCGCTTAAGGAAGATTTAAAACGTAATATCACAAAGTTTCAAGAACAAAATTATCGAATTGAAGAACTCGTGGACTTTGTGAGCTTACATCATTTGTATGCATCAGCGTTAGAAGAAGTCAGTACGAAGTTGAGTATTTTAGATAATGACTTCCAAATCTTATATGAACATAATCCAATTCATCATATGGAACGACGTGTTAAAGAAATCAGCAGTTTAGTACGTAAGCTGGAAACAAGGGGATTGCCAGTAACGACTGACTCTGCACGTCAAAATATTACAGATATCGCTGGAATTCGTGTGGTATGTAATTATTTGGAAGATATTGAAGTCGTAGCTTCTTTATTATTAAGACAAGCTGATGTTAAATTATTAAAACGTAAAGATTATATAGAAAATCCTAAAGAGAATGGATATCGCAGTTTACATCTTGTAGTATCAATACCGGTGTTCTTAACAGATACGGTTGAGTATGTACCAGTCGAAATTCAAATCCGTACGATTGGTATGGATATGTGGGCCAGCCTTGAACATAAATTACGTTATAAAAATGCGACAAATACAGAAGTTTATAAAGATACATTAAAAGAATGTGCTAAAGAGATCGAAACAGTAGAGTATAAGTTGCAGAAAATGCATGGAGACATTTTAAAACAGGTCAGCCATGAAGATTAATCGGAAAGAAGTTGAGTCTATGAAGATTCAACTTCTTTTTTTATGAAAAAATCAATGTAATGTACACAGAGGTACTCAGATGGTTGGTAAATTAGTTATTTGGTATATTTAACCGAAAAAATCCAAAAAAACTTAAAAAAACTTTGAAAAATGCATATTTAGTACTTGATTTATGCATAAATATGCGTTATAATTACATATGTAAGGTTGATAGAGGCGATAACTAAAGGAATTAAGTTATTTGACTTTAATTGACCAAATAATAATTATACAAATTTTAACTTGAAAACAAGACATGAAATTGCAAGGACACAATAGATAATGTAGAAGTAGAGAAATAAAAAGAACATGTAATATTAAAGTGTTTTGAATCTTTGACAAGGTGGGTATATTTGAAATGTAAGAAGTAGTTTATCTTGTCAACTAATTGAATATCCGAATTTAAAGCACTTATCTGTTAATAATATGACTCGCACAGCGAAAAAGTATTGTGTACTTGCCACAGGAAATAACATAAATGGAAGTGTAAAACAGTTATTTTAAGTCAGACAGAGATTCTTAAAATAATGGAATTTTACCAATTAACGGAGGTTATGAATATATGAATAACGGATTTTTCGGAAATGAATTTGACTCAATTTTTAGAAGAATGATGCAAGATATGCAAAATGCAGATGGAAATAAAAAATATTATATTAATGGTCGTGAAGTATCACCTGAACAATTACAAGCATTACAACAACATCAAGGTGGTCACCCTTCACAACAAGTACAAAGTGCACAACCAGGACAAGCTGGCGGTGGACAAGGCGGCGAAGACTACTTAGAAAAAGTAGGCCGTAACTTAACTGAAGAAGCAAGACAAGGCTTATTAGATCCAGTAATCGGACGTGACAAAGAAGTTCAAGATACTGCAGAAGTATTAAGCCGTCGTAATAAAAACAATCCAATCTTAGTCGGTGAAGCTGGTGTAGGTAAATCAGCAATCGTTGAAGGATTGGCACAAGCAATTGTGAAAGGTAATGTACCAGCAGCAATTAAAGATAAAGAAATTATCTCAGTAAACATTTCTTCATTAGAAGCAGGTACTCAATACCGTGGTGCTTTCGAAGAAAACATTCAACAATTGCTAGACAGCGTTAAAGAACGAAAAAATGTCATCTTATTCTTTGACGAAATTCACCAAATCATCGGATCAGGTTCTACTGGCGGAGATTCAGGCAGCAAAGGCTTATCTGATATTATCAAACCAGCATTGAGCCGTGGTGAAATTTCAGTTATCGGTGCAACTACTCAAGACGAATATAGAAACAACATCTTGAAAGACCCAGCTTTAGCACGTCGTTTCAACGAAGTAGTCGTTAAAGAACCATCAGCACAAGATACAATCAAAATCTTAGAAGGTGTTCGTGAAAAATTCGAAGAACACCACAATGTAACATTACCTGATGATGTATTGAAAGCTTGTGTAGACTTATCTATCCAATACGTGCCACAACGTTTATTACCAGATAAAGCATTAGATATCTTAGATATCACAGCTGCACATTTAGCTGCACAAAATCCTGTAGTAGACAAAGTGGAAGTTGAAAAAGAAATTAAAGAATTAGAAGATAAAAAATCTAAAGCAGTCAGCGAAGAAGCTTATTCTGATGCAGACAAATATCAAAAAGAAATCAAAGAATTACAAGACAGACTTGAATCAGGTCATGGTGAAGGTTCAACAGCAACTGTTCAAGATGTAGCAGACACTGTAGAACGTATGACTGGTATTCCAGTATCACAAATGGACGACAATGATATTGCTCGTTTGAAAAACATTTCTAAACGACTAAAAAGCAAAATCATTGGTCAAGATAAAGCAGTAGATATGGTAGCTCGTGCCATCCGTCGTAACCGTGCAGGTTTCGATGAAGGTAACAGACCAATCGGTAGCTTCTTATTCGTAGGTCCTACTGGTGTAGGTAAAACTGAATTAGCAAAACAATTATCAATCGACTTATTCGGTAATAAAGAAGCGCTTATTAAATTAGACATGAGTGAATACATGGACCGTACAGCTGTATCTAAATTGATTGGTACATCTGCTGGTTATGTAGGTTATGATGATAACTCTAATACTTTAACTGAAAAAGTTAGACGTAACCCTTACTCAGTCATCTTATTCGATGAAATCGAAAAAGCGAACCCACAAATCTTAACTTTATTACTACAAGTGATGGATGACGGTAACTTAACAGACGGTCAAGGTAATGTCGTGAACTTCAAAAATACAATCATCATCTGTACTTCAAACGCAGGTTTCGGTGATGAAGATGAAAAAGATCGCGAAGCATTAATGGACGACCTTAAAAAATTCTTCCGTCCAGAATTCCTTAACCGCTTCAACGGTATCGTAGAATTCGTTCATTTAGACAAAGATGCATTACAAGATATCATCAACTTATTATTAGATGATGTTGCTGATACACTTGATAAAAAAGGTATCTCACTTGAAGTAAGCCAAGATGCTAAAGATTGGTTAATTGATCAAGGTTACGATGCAGAACTTGGTGCACGTCCATTACGTCGTGTGGTTGAAAGAGAAATTCGTGATCGTATCACAGACTACTACCTAGAACACACAGATGTGAAAGACATCGAAGTAACACTTGATGGCGATGACATCTTAATCAACGGTGAAAAAGTAGATTCTCTATAATCCACCACGATTGAATAATTGAATCACATTTAAATTTCACGCTCTCATCTATAGAAATATGGATGAGGGCTTTTTTATTACTTTCTTGTAAGCGATTGCAATCTTCGAAACTTTGTATTAATATACTTGTATACAAGTATGTAGAACGAAAAGAGGTGCGTGATGGAAAAACAATATCCGAAACAATGGTTAGCGAATATGACAACAGGGGAAACAGTTGCGGCTGAGTTACGTTTGAAGATTATCAATGGTGAATTGACATCAGACGATGCCTTGACTGAAAATCAAGTCGCTAAACAATTCAATGTCAGTCGTTCTCCTGTGCGTGATGCGTTTAAATTATTGAAACAAGATCAATTGATTCGTTTAGAACGTATGGGGGCAGATGTCTTAACGTTTGGAGAAGCTGAACGTCGTGAAGTGTATGATTTACGCATTATGATGGAATCTTTTGCGTTTGCGCGTGTTAAAGATGAAGAACGTGCAGCGTTAGCTAAAACTATGCGTAAGCATTTAGAGATGATGAAAGTAGCGGTACAGTTTGAAGATGCAGAATCTTTTACTGAACATGATATTTTGTTCCATGAAGTGTTAATTCATGCGACGAAGCACCGTTATTTACTCAGCAGCTGGAATAATATTAAACCTATTTTATTGTGTTTAATATTGTTATCGATGCGAGATAGAATGCAGATGGACCCTGATGATTTTGAAAGAATTCATGCCAACCACGAAGTATACGCACAAGCCGTTGAACATAACGATACGACATTATTACGCGATGCATTCCATCGTAATTTTGATGATGTCGGAGATTATATCAGCGCATTATTTTTAGAGAAGAAATAAGGAGGTCAAACCATGCAGTATATGATTGGAGTCGATATTGGCACAACGAGTACGAAAGCTGTTCTTTATGATGAAAATGGTCAATATTTGTTAAAACATAATATTGGTTACGACATGCAGACACCAGATGTCGATACCTCTGAAGAAAATCCAGATGAAATTTTTGATGCCGTTTTAATGACGATTAAAGCAGTCATACGAGAAGGCAAAGTAGGACCAGATGATGTGAAGTTAATCGCATTCAGTGCACAAATGCATAGCTTAATTGCGATGGGCAACGAACAAAAACCATTAACACAAAGTATTACTTGGGCCGATAACCGCGCAAGTCGACACGCTGAAGAAATTCGTCAACAACATCACGGACACGAAATCTATAAACGTACAGGGACACCGATTCATCCAATGTCGCCGTTATCTAAAATCTATTGGTTGAAAGATGAGCATCCAGAGATTTATCAACAAGCGACAAAATATATTGATATTAAAAGTTATGTCTTATACCAACTTTATGGACGCTATGTGATGGACCATTCTATCGCTTCAGCAACAGGTATGATGGACCTTGAAACATTGACATGGGATATACCAGCATTAGATTTGCTTGGGATTACACCAGAACAATTACCAGAACTTGTGCCGACAACATATATCTTAAAAGGAATGAAACAACGCTATGCGACACTATTAGGTTTAAACAAAGAAACACCTGTAGTTATCGGCGCAAGTGATGGCGTATTGTCAAACTTAGGTGTGAACAGCTTCAAGAAAGGCGAAGTAGCGGTTACTATCGGTACATCAGGTGCGATTCGTACTGTGATTGATCATCCAAGAACAGATGAGAAAGAACGTATTTTCTGTTATGTCTTAGATGAAGGACAGTATGTGATTGGAGGTCCAGTAAATAATGGCGGTATTATTTTACGTTGGTTGCGTGATGAATTGCTTGCGAGTGAGGTAGAAACAGCGAAACGTCTTGGTGTCGATCCTTATGATGTTTTGACAAAAATCGCAAGCCGTGTAGAACCAGGTGCGAAAGGTCTGATTTTCCATCCTTATCTTGCAGGTGAACGTGCACCTTTATGGAATGCGGATGCAAGAGGTTCGTACTTTGGTTTAACGTTATCACACCAAAAAGAACATATGATTCGTGCAGCGCTTGAAGGTATTTTATACAATCTGTATACCGTTTATCTTGCGTTAATTGAGATGATGGGTGAAACACCAACGGCCATTAAGGCAACAGGTGGTTTTGCGAAAAGTGAAATGTGGCGCCAAATGATGTCGGATATTTTTGACACGGATTTAATTGTACCTGAAAGTTATGAGAGCTCTTCTCTTGGTGCGTGTGTTCTAGGACTGAAAGCATTAGGAGAGATTGAAGACTTTTCAATTATCGAAGACATGGTCGGGACAACACATGCACATCAACCGAACCAAGAAGCGGTAGAGATTTATCAGCAATTGATTAGTATTTATATTGATTTGAGTCGTAGTTTGGCTCCGCAATATCGTAAGATCGCAGATTTCCAAAGAAAACATTTATAAAAACAAAAAGCCATGAGCCACTGAGAAAAAGCAGTTGAAGTGTCTACCTATAATTATTAAGCACTTCAGCTTTTTCTTTGACTACTGATGTAAACGCTGTCAGTAAAGGTGCTCATAAGGAAAGCGAGGAAAAGTTATGTTTACAGAAATTTGGCCGTTAATCACGGTGGTCATTGGTATTTTAATTTTATTAGCACTCATTATTGTATTGAAGTTGAACACATTTATTTCCTTAATTATTACATCAATGGTCACTGCGTTGACGTTAGGTATGCCGTTAGATAAAGTCGTTGAAACCGTCGAAAAAGGGATGGGCAGCACGCTTGGACATATCGCAATTATCTTCGGTTTAGGTGCAATCTTAGGTAAGTTGCTCTCTGATGGTGGCGGTGCAACACGTATCGCAGATACCTTAATTGATAAATTTGGAGAGAAACATGTCCAATGGGCAATGGTTGTCGCTGCCTTTGTGATCGGGATTGCGTTGTTCTTCGAAGTTGGACTTGTACTATTAGTTCCTTTAGTCTTTACTCTAGCAAAACGTACGAAAGTATCTCCGCTTAAAATAGGATTGCCGATGATTACTGCGTTATCTGTAACGCATGGCTTCTTGCCACCACACCCTGGTCCAGTCGTTATCGCGAAAGAATTACATGCTTCATTAGGTGAAGTATTATTATATGGTTTCATTATCGCGATTCCAGTTACGATTATTGCAGGTCCGGTATTCGGTAAAATTGCACAAAAATTAACACCGACTGCTTATACAAGAGAAGGTGACATTTCATCATTAGGTGCACAAAAAGAATTTAAAGACTCAGAGATGCCGGGCTTTGGTATCAGTGTGTTAACTGCGACACTTCCTGTTATTTTGATGTTAATCGCTACAGTTGTTCAATTGATTACAGGGAATGTAGACAATTCTAAAAATGCATTTATCGGTATTATCAACTTTATCGGTACAGCTGATACAGCGATGTTGATCGCGGTACTCTTTGCGATGGTTACAATGGGTATCCGACAAGGCCGCAACAACAAAGCGATTATGCAGTCTGTAACAGATGCGATTTATCCGATCGGTATGATGATCTTGATTATCGGTGGCGGCGGTACGTTTAAACAAGTACTGATTGATGGCGGTGTCGGTGATACAATTGCGAAGATGTTCGAAGGCTCAACGATGTCTCCGATTTTACTAGCATGGATTGTTGCGGCAGTTCTACGTCTTGCGTTAGGTTCTGCGACAGTTGCGGCAATTTCAACAACAGGTATTGTATTACCGTTGCTTCAAGCCAGTGATGTCAATGTCGCATTAGTTGTGCTTGCGATTGGTGCCGGCAGTGTGATTTTATCTCACGTTAACGATGCAGGATTCTGGATGTTTAAAGAGTACTTCGGTTTAACAATTAAAGAAACATTCTTAACTTGGTCATTACTTGAAACGATTATTTCTGTTTCAGGACTTATCTTTATTTTATTCTTAAGTTTATTTGTATAGATTTAGAACGCACGTGTCTTTCATTAGATGCGTGCTTTTTTGTTATAGTAAAGATGAAGAGGTGAAGACCATGACACGCATTGTGATAATAGAAGATATTTCGCTTACCGCAAAATACATATTAGAGACTTTGAATCCGGGACACTATGAAATTGTTGTTGTATATGATTCAAATCGAGAACCTGATCAATACCCAGGTATAATTTATCAACCAATGGATTATTTAGACTTAGCACATTGGCAAAAATACATAGAAAAAGAAGATATCGTGCTGATGAATGCATTGCCTGAAATGTTTGGAGATGGTTTGTGGCATGGTAAGCCTCATGTCCTACGTCAATTGATTAAAGATTATGTATGTGCGGCTGGACCATTTGAAGTGATTGAGTATCATGACATTATCGCATATCAAAAAGTGAAGACGAAACAAGCTGCGTCACTTCAACAAATGTCGGTATCTCAAGACTATACAGCTCATCAAAGTATTATTGCTTATGCGCATTACTTAAAGAAAATGTCTTTAGGTCTTATTCAAGTGAAAGGACAACCTGAACGCTTTGATATTCACTTACTCAATATGAAACGTCCTTTGATTGCGATGAATCAAGTGCCATTAACGCATGGTGTCAAACTTACGCTTCAAGCAAACAGCTTGTTGTATCAACCTAAAAGTAACGCCTCAGCTTTTTATTTTATTCAAAAGCAACAATCGCTATGTACCTGTTTAACGCATTTTACGCCGCGTTTATCTTGGCGCATTTATCAATCTACACAAGCAGTGATACATGAATGGGTGATGCGAGGATTTCGCAGTTATTTAAGACGATTAAATCAGGGTAACGAGAAGTGAAACAAACATAAAACAAACAATCACATTTAGAAAGGAAGAGGAACATGGAACGTCGCTTATTTGAGTTGTTGAAATGGTTAGTGGAACATCCTACAGAAAGTCCGCCAGCACGTAATACAGATCCGTTGCAAATAGAAATACAGAATTACTTAGAAGGATTAGGCTTTGAAGTCAAACGTGAGCCTTTATATGAGAATGACAGTATAGTGGTTGGTGTATTAGCGGGTGAAAATAAGGATGCACCGAAGTTGATATTAAACGGTCATGTAGATGTCGCAAATGTAGAAGATCCTAAACATTGGCAATATCCGCCATTTAAATTAACTGAAGTAGATGATGCAGTGTATGGTCGAGGTGTCAGTGATATGAAAGGCGGCATGGCTTCGCTCTTTTATGTCTTAGAACAACTGCATGCACAAGGATTAAAACCAGAAGGTGACATCATTGTACAATCGGTTGTGGGAGAAGAAGTCGGAGAAGCAGGTACTAAGACGGCATGTGAATTAAGTCCCAAAGCTGACTTGGCATTAGTATTAGATACAAGTGATGCACAAGCGTTAGGGCAAGGTGGCGTGATTACCGGCTGGATTACAATTCAAAGTAAAACGACAATTCATGATGGTGCACGCAGCCAAATGGTACATGCAGGCGGTGGCCTGCATGGAGCGAGTGCGATTGAAAAGATGGCTAAAATCATTACAGCGTTAAAAGAGCTAGAACAACATTGGGCAGTTATGAAATATTATCCAGATATGCCTGCAGGTGCTAATACGATTAATCCAGCGGTTATTGAAGGCGGTCGAAATCCTGCCTTTATCGCAGATACTTGTCGTTTATGGATCACAGTTCATTTCTTACCGGATGAAGATTATCATGAAGTGATTAAAGAAATTGAAGCGTATTTAAATCGTGTGGCTGAAGCGGATGTCTGGTTAAAAGATAATCCACTTCAATTTGAATGGGGCGGTACTTCTATGATTGAAGACCAAGGTGAAATCTTCCCAAGCTTCACACTGCCAGTAGAACATGAAGGTTTCAAAACCTTAGCAAAAGCCCATGAAACCATTCATCACACACCGCTTGAGACAGGTATGTCCACAACAGTGACAGATGGTGGTTGGCTAGATGATTACGGTATTCCGACGATATTGTATGGCCCGGGATTATTAACAGAAGCACATAGTGTGGATGAGAAAATCAATAAACGAGATTTAACGGAGTATAGTGCGGTATTATTGGAATTCTTAAAAGATTGGTATCAACATCCTCAGTCAGCATCAACCATGAAAAAGCAGTAGGCAGAAGAAAATAGAAAAAAGAAATGAATAAATGAAAAGACCCGCGGCTTGCGGGTCTTTACTTATTTCTCACACTTTATTGATATGAGACTTATCTTAAGATTTAAATGTATTTTTTAAACGTGAAATCCAATTACGTCTTGGTTGAGACGTACCCTTGGGACGCGCCTCAGTAAATGGTGTTTTGTGTTTGATAGCTTTTGCTAATTCAACTGCTTGATGCATCAAGTAAAGTTGTGAATTTAAAGGCAGTTGATTGTTGTTAACGTAATGGTAGACGCCATTCTTATCTTGATAACGACCTTTTTGGTTATCAGATAATTGTAAGTTCACAAAGTTTAATAAGCGTTCTCTGATTTTCGCATCATGAACAGGGAATAAAATTTCTACACGTTTAATCATGTTACGTGTCATCGCATCTGCTGATGATAAATAGATTTTTTCATCTCCATTGTTATGGAAGTAGTAGATACGTGAATGTTCTAAGAAACGACCTACAATACTTACAACTTCAATATTGTCGCTCACGCCTGGAACACCAGGTTTCAAGCAGCAGATACCACGGATAATCAATTGAATTTTAACACCTGCTTGTGATGCTTCAAATAACTTTTTGATAATCGTTTTATCTGTTAAAGAGTTCATTTTCATAATGATATGGCCATTGCCATACTCTTGATGATTTTTGATTTCAGTTTCGATACGTTCTACGAATACATCACGAATATCAAACGGTGCTACAATCAATTCATTGTAGTGAGGTTTGATTGAATAACCGCTTAAGTAGTTGAAGAAGTTGATCGCATCTTCAGCAATACCTTTATGTGTTGTGATGATACCCATATCTGTATAGATTTCCGCTGTTTTATCGTTATAGTTACCAGTACCTAAGTGTACAAATGGTACAAGACGACCTTTTAAACGTTTAACCACTAATGTAATTTTACTGTGTGTTTTCAGATGTGTCATACCGTAAATTACATGACAACCTGCATCTTCTAACATACGTGCCCAATGGACGTTGTTTTCTTCATCGAAGCGGGCTTTCAATTCAACAAGAACAGTGACTTGTTTACCTTGTTCCGCCGCATATTTCAAACTTTTGATAATCGGTGAATCTTTGCTGACACGATACAATGTTTGTTTAATCGCAATTGTATCAGGATCTTCAGCAGCTTCACGGATGAAGTCGACAATCGGTTCAAATGATTCGTATGGGTGATGGAAGAAAATGTCACGTTTTAGCGCTAAATCATAGACATCATTGTAACCTAATGATTCAGGAATTTGCGGTGTATAACGGTCATAACGTAAGTTTGGCAGTTGCGGTGTTAAATAACCAACTAAACCAAATACCATTGTTAAATCTAATGGACCATCCACAAAGTAAACATCATCGTCATGAATTTCTAATTGTTCTTTTAGACCTTCAATGTCTAATTCATTTGTATTACGTGAATCAACTTCTAGACGTACAGCTGAACCGCTTTTACGCATTTTCAAGAAACGTTCGATTTCGATTAATAAATCTTCAGCACCGTCTTCATGAATCGTTAAGTCAGCATTACGTGTAATACGGAATGTGAAAGTTTTTCTGATGTCATAACCTTGGAAGAGGAATTCAATGAAATAATCGATTACATCCTCAACCATTAAAACGTATTGTTTATCTTCATCTTTTAAAATCATGAAACGATCAATTAACGATGGAATTTGAACAATTGCTGTATTTGTTGTTTCATCAGTATCTAATTCCACAAAGATATTCAAACTTTTATTAACAAGCTTCGGGAATGGATGATATGCATCAATGCCCAGTGGTGTTAACGTCGGTAAAATATTATTTTTGAATTCTTGTTCTAATTCATTTTGTAACGTTTCATTTAAATCTTGTGGTTTGGTAGTAATCACATTATATTCGCGTAAACGATTCGTCAATTCGTTATAGCGTTCGTACTGTAAATCAACAAGTGGCGTATTTTTTTCTTTTATAGCAGCCAGTTGTTGTTTAGGTGTCATTTGAGATTTGTTCTCGGGTTTGTTGAAGTTCATTTTAACTTGGTCTTGCAGCCCAGCTACACGGACCATAAAGAACTCGTCTAAGTTAGATGCGAAAATCGCAATAAAATTTAATTGTTCTAATAAAGGATTTGTTTTGTCGCTCGCTTCTTGTAAGACACGATAGTTGAAGTCGAGCCAGCTTAATTCTCGGTTATTGTAAAACTCTGGTTTGTTGAGATCTTTTTCAACGACTTGATTTTCCATAATGACCACCCCATGGTAAGTAAATAGACTTTATTTAAATAAAAAAATTGAAATGACTATGTTCTGTGATGTCATTCAGAGATGTCAGTAATTGCAATTTAAATTTTATATTGAACGCTCAAGTGCAACTTGTTGTATAACTTATATCATTGTATACAAATGCTTAAATCCACAGAAACATCCATTTGTAACTTAACACATTAATGTTAAGATTTTGTAAAGTTTATTGATACTTTTCCTTTTAATACTTTTTCTAAGTGTTTCTTTTGACGGTTTGCTTGATATTCTTCTGCAATCGGATGACCGGTGTAATAGGCATTTAAAGTATAATGCTCTTTATCATTTTTCACGAGTTCAATACGTTTGATTGGATTGGTATGTGACACATTCAAGGCATCGATGAATTTTAAAATACCGCCAAGAGATTGTAAGTCGCTTAGTTGGTCACTGTTCAACCAACCGGTTTCATCATTATAGAATTTTAATAAGCTTTTATTTTTAAAGCTTGCCATTAACGCTAATTGAACACGATCATGGTGACTAAAACCATCAATCATTGAGTTTGAGATAATGTAATACGTATGTTGTGATGCTGAATCGGCATCGATAAAACGACCTAAATAATAAATATAAGCCGCTTGTTTAAAAAGGCGTTGGTCTTTCTCAGATAATTTGATAATGTCTTGTTCTTTTAATTGATCTAATAAGTCACCAGCTAAAACGACACGTTGTTTGGCACCTACACCTTCATGTTTATAGGTGTTAGACAATTGATATAATGCACGGTTACGAACGTTAAAACGATCAAAAGCATCTTTGATCTTTTGGTTGAGTTGATACATCACATAACCTTCACGTAAACCTTTTCTAGAGAACGTGAATTGTGTCGCATCCACTTGTTTGAATAATGCTTTAAAGACAGCGACAGCAGGTAGAATGATATCTACACGGTCACGACTTAAGCCGTCTAAGTTTGTTAAGTCGTCACGTGAACTGTCTTCAATTAAATCAAAAACTTGATTTAAGTCATCGCCTGTCATGGTATAACAATGCACGCCGCCAATAGGGTAAGCGACTTCAGATTGATGGATACGTGCTACGTTACGTGCAGAACCGCCGACACCGACTAAAGCTACTTTTTGGTTATTGATCCAATCAAGTGAACCAAAAGCTTTGTCTAAGAATTTCTGCATTTTTTTAATCGCATCTTTGTCATTATGATCTTTACCTTCAAAGAATTTACGAGATAAAGTAACGACACCGAATGGGAAACTGTGAGAATGAATTAACTCTTTTCCTTTAAATAACGTAACTTCAGTAGAACCACCACCGATATCGACAGAAAGTCCATCTACAATGGCAGTAGAGTTAATAATCGCATAGAAACCGTAATAAGCTTCATCTAATTCTGGAACGATAGATAGTTTCATACCGATTTTTTTCTTCACTTGTTTTAAAATGTCATCTCTGTTTTTCGACTGACGAATTGCAGCTGTCGCAATCGGATGCAGTTCGTCTACTTTATATTCATCTGCGACTTTCTTAAAGCTTTGTAATGCTGAAATTAAGACATGAACACCTTCATCGTTCATTGTTAAGTCATCTTCTAAATATTGACTTAAACGTGCAGGTGTTTTTATATTTTGTATTTCCGTAAGGCCTGTTTTACTATCGTATTCAAACACAACTAATCTAATGGTGTTTGAACCGATATCGATTAATCCAATGCGTTTCATGAGAACCCCCTCTGATTGCTTAGAAGCAGTCAGCAGACGATTAATCAATTTCTGTCCTGGTAAAATCATATGACTAACTCCTTCTTTTAGAAAAAATGAGAACGCTTAATGCCTGATATGACAACAAGAGTCACATTCTTTACTCACTTTAATTTTATCACAAAACATTACATTCTACATTAACTGTATAGACTAAAATGATAGTAATATTCATTATTTTGAACAAGCAATCGCGTACACTTTAAATTTTCAAATAGGACATAAAAAATAGATAATAGAGATACGTGGAAATGAAAAAAGGTGGTATAATAATTTTATTAAATGGATAAGAAAAGAGGGAACGATATGAAACGCAGCCTTCTCTTTATGGGGATAATTATGTTGAGTCTTTTCGTCTTAGCAGCTTGTGAAAAAGAACAATCCAAAACATATCAAGGCGAATTAGCAGGGGCAGATGTTATTGATACTTTAACTTATAAAGGCGATAAAATGGTTAAACAATCAATGATTATGACAATTAAGTACGACGAAAATGGACTTTCGAAAAGTGATGCTGAAAATATTTTAGCTAAACAAGAAAAAGTGTTCGAAGGTTTAAAAGGTGTTAAATACAAAAAAGATATCAAAGAAGACAAAGCAGTTCAAAAAGTAGACATTGATTATAAAGAAGCAGATTTAAAACAGTTATCACATAGAGTCGGTGTGACTGGGCCAAAAGAAGGCAATGACTACGTCGATGTTAAATCTGTAGAACGATCATTGAAAAAATCTGGTTTAACTGTTAAAAAACCACTCAGCGAAGAATAATCTCATCATAAAAACAGCAAGTCACTTCAGTGTGATTTGTTGTTTTTTGTTGCTTTTAATCAGATACTAAACATTAAATATAATACTAAATATAGATTTTAACGTGATTAAATAAGAATAATTGTTATAATCAAATTGGTAATGATGGAGAGCTTTCGATTCTTCCTAAAGTAATCAATTAATTTGATAATTTAAAAAGAGAGGCTAACTATGTTAAATATCCAAGATTCAAATTATTTTAAGAGAACTATTAAAATTTTCGTCGTAGCAATGACTCTTATGTTAATTGCTTTTGTGTTATCGCTTATCTTTAGCCCATCAATTGAAACTTTTAAAAGTATATCAAGTGGTTTACCTTCTAACCTTGAGGATGCACAAGGATTAAATAAAGTTTGGGAATATATATTAAATAATGGTGGCCGTGTTCCGCTTCAAATGTTTATATTTTCCTTAATTCCAATACCATTTTTGTACTGTTTAAATATAATTTCTACAAGCATAGTTACAGGTATCATGTTTGGATTTGCAATTCATTTTGATTTTAATAAAGGGATTATTATGGTCGGATCCGCAATTCCCCATGCAATTATAGAGATATTTGCCATGTGCATCGTTATTAGTGGTTTATATAAATTAAATCAAGCAATCGTCAGAAAGATAAGCAATTTATTTAGAAGTAATAAAAAGCAAAATTTTTCATTTAAACTAGCTTTAAGTAATTTGCTAAAAGTATATCTTCTAGTTGCTTTACCTTTATACATACTCGCAGCGTTTTTAGAAACATACTTCACAGATTTCATATATAATCTTTTCACTTAAAGACAATGTTGCTATATTTTAATAGTCGGCATTAGGATGATATTTTTGTCTGATTTTTGTTGAACATTAAGAATGAATTTTTGAAAATATACACAAAAATCACATTAAATAAACGAGTGATATGTTATAATCTTGTTTTGAAACGAAAGCAAGCAGTTAACGTATAAGTAGCTGCTTAGAAAAGGTGATATCGTGAATGAAAATGAACAACGTCCATTAGCTCAAACACAAGATAATCCTTATCAGTCAAATCGTGTAATGAAACGAGATTTTTGGTTGATTCCGCTGTTCTTCCTTGTGATTCCATTAATTACTGCACTAGTGATGTTTCCATTACGTTTAATATATGAAAGCCAATTTGGTGATTTAACAAGGCATACATTTATATTGTTGAATGTGATCGGCAGTTTAGTAGGTCAAATAGTGGTAGTACTGATTTATTACTTGATGCATCGAAAATATATCATACCAATTGCGAAAGCACGTTTTGCGAAAGTAAAACGCTACGCTTGGGTGTTGCTTCTTACATACTTAGCGATGTCTGTCGCACAAGCAATCTATGGTGGATTGATGTTATTACTGCCAAAGCATCTGCAATTTGATAACACACAAAACCAAATGATTCTTCTTCAACTCTTTGATAATCCTTGGGCATGGCCAGTTTTATTTATTGATATTGTGATTTTGACACCGATTATAGAAGAATTGATATTCCGTCATTTAATTATCCATGAACTTGGTAAGAAAATCGGATATACAGCTGGTGCTATTTTATCCATTATTATATTTGCGGGTATTCATGTAACAGGGGCTGTCTCGCCATTTGAATTCGGTGTATATGCGATCATGGCAGGTGCATTAGTCTTTGTTTATATGTATTCACGTCGTAATTTAGCGGTATCTATTGCTTTTCATATGATTATTAATGGTATTGGCTTTATCGGCATTGTCGGTCAGTTCATTATGGATAAATTTTCATAATATAAAAGCATAATCAAACACTCTAAAGGCTGCATATGCAGTCTTTTTTCATTTCCTAGGAAATAATTAAATTTAATCGCGCATTATATAGACTTTGATGGTTAAGATAAGTTTTTAACGTTTTATGATTTATTTATGCAAATCTGGTTCAGTTTTGTACAATAAAGAAAAAAACAAGAGGTGACAACATGACACAAACAACAAAGACACTAGAAAATCCTTTTGACTCAACTAAAGTTATGAAACGTGATTTCTTCCTATTTCCGTTATCTTTCTTCTTATTATTTGGTGCGGCAGTACTACTGCAACTTGTGCTTGGTCTTTATTATGGTGCCACTAATCGAGAAGTTCCGTTGATAAAGTATGAAGAGTTTGGCGGTATCGCACAAGATGCCTCAAGTTTAGGTTTGTTATTCATTTTCTACTTAATGCATAGACGTTATCTGATACCTATCGCGAAAGAGAGGATCAGGCGTGCATTTAAACTATGGTATCTAATTATTGGCGGAGGTATTGTGGTTTTCACTTTAAATGCCGGTATAGGATACCTTATGGAACATGTGTTACACCTAGATAATACGCAAAACCAAGCTATGATTGAAGCTATGTTTGAACATCAATGGTTATGGCCATTCTTATTAATCAGCATTGTTGTCCTCGCGCCAATTGTAGAGGAGCTTTTATACAGACATGTGATTATTCATGAGCTCGGTAAGAAAATTGGCAATGTTCTAGCAACACTATTATCCATTATTTTGTTCGCGGGTATACATATGATGTATGCGACTTCTATATATGAAGCTTTACCTTATGTGATGATGGGTACGGTCTTTTCTATTGTTTATTTGATGAGTCGAAAAAACTTAGCAGTTGCGATTTTGCTTCATGCCTTCAACAACGCAATCGGCTTTATTTTGATGTTATTTTCTTAAGTCATAGATATGCATGAACACTGGCTAAGTATAAAGTCAGTGTTTTTATTCTATACTTAGATAATTGTCATATTTTTCAAAATTGAAATATGTTAAATTGTATAAGAAAGGGAATAGAAAGGTGATGGATAATGTCATCTCTCTAGATTGAAGAAAAGGAGCAGTAGTATGGCGATTTTAGAATTAAAAGATGTGTGCTACAAAGCGGATAAACGTCTGATTATTGACCATTTAGACTTAACGGTTAAAAAAGGCGAAAAAATCGCAGTTGTAGGACCGTCCGGCAGCGGGAAAAGTACGCTGTTTCATTTGTTGTGTGATTTAATCAGTCCGACGAGCGGTCATATGTATTATAACGGCAAGGAATACGATGCGTATGAGCCGGAAACATTACGTCAACGTATCAGTTATATGCCGCAAGAAACAGATTTATTTGATCGTACAATCGGAGAAAATTTAGCGTTTCCTTCTATTGCGCGAAATGACAAATTCGATAAAGACAGAGCGTTAAAACTATTATCGGAATTTGGTTTAGGTCATTATGATTTAGACACTAACGTTGAATTTTTATCTGGAGGAGAACGTCAGCGTATCTGTTTAGCACGTCAGTTGATGTACATACCAGATGTTTTATTATTAGATGAGGCCACAAGTGCTTTAGATGCGGATAATACCGAGAAAGCAGAAGATGTTATTTTTGGCTTAGCGAAAGATGAAGGGGTATCAATTATGTGGATTACCCATAGCTATGACCAAAGTATGTCACACTTTGACCGTCGTGTGGATATTGTCGATGGTAAAGTCAATAAAGATAAGAAAGGGGTAATTGATGTATGAGTACAACAGCCTTAGCCTTGACGGCACTGTTATTAATTATCCCGATTGCAGTCTCTATTAAAGAGAAATTAAACATAGCAAAAGATTTAATCATCGCATCGATTCGTGCAGTAATTCAGTTAGTTATCTTAGGTTACATTCTGCATTTCATATTTGATTTGGATGAACCGTGGATTTTAATTTTATTCGTCTTAATCATTATTATTAACGCGTCATGGAATACAATCAGTCGTGCATCTAAAGTGATGCACCATGTCTTTTGGATTTCATTTGTATCTATCTTTATCGGTACCGCAATTCCATTAGCCGTGATTGTCTTTGTGGGCGCTATTAAATTTACCGGTAATGAATTGATTCCCATCGCAGGGATGCTTGCGAATAATGGATTAATTGCGATTAACCTTGCGTATCAAAACTTAGATCGTGCTTTTGTAAAAGAATACGGTACAATCGAATGTAAACTTGCATTAGCCGCAACACCGAAGTTAGCGTCTAAATCAGCAGTAAGAGAAAGTATTAAACTTGCGATTGTCCCAACGATTGATTCAGTGAAAACATATGGTTTAGTTTCTATTCCAGGGATGATGACAGGTATGATTATTAGTGGCGTGGACCCGCTTCAAGCCATCAAATTCCAACTCTTAGTTGTCTTTATTCATACGACTGCGACAATCACAACAGCACTCATCGCAACATATCTAAGTTATAAACAATTCTTTAACCATCGTCATCAACTCATCGGCAGTATGATGGAAGATGAAGATGATGATAACTAAATCTACATTAAACAGAGCTGTAAAGCTGGGAAACTATTTCTGCTTTACAGCTCTGTTTTTTTAGCGAATATTGAAAAATAAATTCATCCACTTACATTTTGATTTCAATTCAACTATAATGGAAAGGTTGAAAATATTAATTTTACATACAAAAGAGAGGAGGCAAAGAGAATGTCAGTTATGAGAATAGTGACGTTTATTATCAGTGTGTTTATTGTCGGCATGGTCGAAATGATGGTTGCTGGGATAATGAACTTAATGAGCGCAGATTTACATGTTTCAGAAGCGTGGATTGGCCAATTAGTGACGTTATACGCAGTTACTTTCGCCGTTTGCGGCCCGATTCTAGTCAAAGTTACTAATCGTTTCAGTGCGAAAACAGTATTACTTTGGACTATTGCAGTCTTTGTCTTCGGTAATGCGTTAATTGCGGTATCACCGAATTTCACATTACTGATTATCGGACGTATTATTTCTTCAGCTGCCGCAGCTTTGATTATTGTTAAAATTTTAGCGCTGACAGCTATGCTGACGGCACCACAGAATCGCGGTAAAATGATTGGTATTGTGTATTCAGGGTTCAGTGGTGCGAATGTCTTCGGCGTACCGATCGGAACGATGCTTGGAGGATGGCTCGGTTGGCGCGCGACGTTCGTTTTTATTATCGTGGTTAGTGTCGTAGCTGCTTTCTTAATGATGCGTTACTTACCGACACCTGCTGAACTGTCCGCTGCGTCAGGTGATACATCTGATACGTCGTCACAATACAAAATTTTAAACCGTGCAGAAATCATTAAATATTTAGCAGTGACCTTTATGTTGCTGACTGCGAATTCAATTACGTTTGTCTACATTAATCCGTTGATGCTGACAAATGGTTATGACATTCAATTTGTCTCTATTATATTATTAGTAAATGGAATTGCCGGAACATTAGGGACATCCATGGGTGGTTTCCTTGCAGATAAATTAACTAGTAAGACTTGGTTATTAATTGCCGCAATTGCGTTTACGTTATCTTTAGCCGCAGTCAATTGGTTTATTACGAATTCTATCATCATTGTATTAATCATCTTTATTTGGAATATTATGGAATGGAGTACTAACCCAGCCGTACAAAGTGGTTTGATCGACCACGTGAAAGGCGATGCGAGCCAAGTGCTCAGCTGGAATATGTCTAGTTTAAACGCAGGTATTGCAGCGGGCGGTATGATTGGCGGCTTAATCGTCTCAAATATCGGTGTACATGCGGTTGCTTATAGTTCAAGTATCTTAGGTATTGTGATTGTATTAATTGTCTTAAGTATTAAACAAACACAAAAGCCGCAAATATAAACAAAACGCTTAATCCAATTTTGGGTTAAGCGTTTTTCTTATTCGAAAATATAAGCATCTTCAATTGTTGTATAAACAGACCAATCCACATGACCTTCTGTCACAAATTTGCCTAGTGTGTCCATCATCTGTTGCATCAAAGTATGTGTGTGAGGCGTTATAGGAAGATGATGAGCATGTAATATATCTGTATGTCCGAACCAAAAAACAACATCTAAAATATGATAAGGTGTTTTAAAATTTTGAGCTGTTGGTGCACTCCAATTAAAATAGTAGAGCCATTTCTTCTTATATTGATAATGATCTAACCAACGTAAGGATGGTTGTTTAAATTCATAATAGGTGATTGCTTCTGATTGGCCTTTGCCCGTTGTGATATCAAAGGCAGCTGTATTTACGGTTACATCATTATTTTTCATGATTTCTAAAAAGCGCTCAGGTGCTAACTTGCGTGATTCATTACGGATATAACAATCACCTTCTTGTTCAGTGAAACCCACTAACACAGGCCACTTGTCAGGGGTTGTATCTACCATAGTGGATTCATCAAAGATAGGACTGTAAATTAATTCTAAACCTTTAGAAGGTCCGTACTGCGCTAAATCTTCTTCTAGCGCATGCATCATTTGATGTGTTGAGAGTGCTGCTAAGTTGGTAGTGTCATAAAGTTTTGTGACTGTGTTCAGAAAATGTTGCGCAGTGTTTTGACTGTGTTGTACCTCATCAAAACGTAATGGGCCACTCATTAAGACCGCTTTATGAAAAAGAGGTTGTGCTGCTTTTAGATGCATTAATGCTTGAATACTCATGGCACCTGCAGACTGTCCACACAAAGTGATGTTGTTAGAATCCCCAACGAAGGCTTCGATGAATTGGTTGACCCACAATAATGCGGTGAATTGATCGGATAAGCCGCAGTTCATATCGTAATCTTCATGAATCGCATTAAAATTCAAATAGCCGAGTGCACCTAAACGATAGTTGAATGTAATGACAATGACTTGCGCATGTTCAGCGAATGTTTGTGGGTTATAAAGTTCAGCTGAACCGTGACCATTGAGATAACCGCCGCCATAAAACCAAATCATAACTGGTAATTTTTGATTGAAAGAAGCGGTGATGGGTTTCCAAATATTTAAATATAAGCAATCTTCGCTTTGATTTTTAATCATAGGCACTTGTGTGTCTTCAGGATGTGTAGAGAAAAACGCTTCAAGTTTATTAAAGGGTTGGGGCGGAATGGCTTTAAATTGATCAGCATGTAAAGGTTCTGACCATGTTGTTTTAAGTTCAGCATGTTTAAAGCGTCTTTCGTTAATGGGCGGATAAGCGTAAGGAATACCAAAATACGTTTCACAGTGTTGTTTAATTTGTCCGATAATCGTGCCTGCTTTTGTGTGTCTTGTAATAGATGTCATCATACTCGCTCCTTTCCTCTAACATAGCATAAAAAAAGAAACAGCTGAGAGACATAACATCTGTTCAGCTGTTTCATATCATTTATTGTGATGAAGTTTTAGCTTCTGCTTGGCTAGAAATATCTTTTTCTAAAGTTTGGTTGATTTCTACTGCGTTCTTATAGTACTTACTTTCAAAGTAACTGCCGATACCGATTTTATAGAAGACTAAAGCGACGATAATGATGACTATAAAGTCATATGGATAATGAATCCAGTTAATACCGTTAAAGTCTTTACTGCCGATAAAGGAAAATCCTGAAAGTACAAGTAAATAGATAATCAACCACAGACTGCCGCGCAATTGATTGCGAGTATTTTCCCAGTTTAATTTGTATTCATAGAAGAAGTACATCGGTAAACCTAGAATAATGATAAAGATAACTTTCGCAGTCGTCGGCCACATTGCCCAATAAATCGCAAGTGACGTTAAGGCGAACGATAAAGGTGCCGCTATTTTCAAGAAGCGTGCTTTAAATGGACGATGAAGTTTTGGCCCCATCTTTCTTAAAGCCATCGCTGTTGTCGGCCCTGTTAAATACGCAACTAATGTTGAGGTTGCGATCACGGTTGCGAGTGTACCCCAAGATCTGAATAACGTCACCATAACCATTGCTAGAATGGCATTGACAATAATTGCGACTCTTGGAATATTATATTGTTTGTTGATACGGCCTAAAATTTTAGGAATATGTCCATTTTTCTCCATAGCGCTTAATACACGACCTGTTGAAGCAACGAATGAGACCCCAGTTCCAAATGGTGAAACGAATGCTTCAATGTATAGTAAAATCGCTAGCCAATTCAAGTTTAATAAGATAGCTAAGTCAGCGAAAGGTGAATTGAATTGAATACCTTTCCAACCTTTATCAGCGACCATATTTTCAGGCATAGATGTAATAAAGACACTTTGTAGAACGACATATAATAACGCAGTTAATGATAAACAAATCACGATACCGCGTAAAATGTTTTTCTCTGGTTTTTCAATTTCAGCACCCATGTTGATAATGGTTTGGAATGCGTTGAATGAAAAGATAATTCCTGATACTGTAACTGCAGCAAATATCGGTGCAGTACCATAAGGAATGAAACTGCTTAATGAATGACCATAGTTTCCTGGATGGAAACCTGATAGTAATAATAAGATGACTGTTAACGTCGGTACACCTAATTTAAAGAATGAGATTAAACTTGTAAAAGATGTAAGAACTTTCACTGACCAATAGTTCAACAGTGAAAAGATAATAATAATGACATATACAGCGAATAAACCAATATTACTGATTGTACCGTCTTTCATCAGAACACTTGTGAACTTTGCCCACTCCCAAGGCCAAGAACTCATGTATTGTACAGCAGATACGGCTTCAATCGGGATAATCGTAACTAAAGCAACCCAGTTCGCCCAAGAGGCGATAAAGCCGAGTAATGAACCGTGTGTATATTGTGCATAGTTGCTCATCCCGCCAGATTGCGGCAGCATTGTCGCGACTTCTATATAGTTATATGCGACTAAACTGATGATGATGAAACCAATCACCCATGAAAAGATTGCTGCAGGACCTGCAACAGATGAAGCTTCCCATGCCCCGAACAGCCAACCTGAACCGATTAATGAACCAAGTCCAAGTAACACAAGCTGTGACAGGCTGATTTTACCACTATTAGTTTGTTTCATAGTAAAACTCCTAAGTTTCAGAGAACATGCTCTCTTTATTTGTAAAGCAAAATAAGCTTGCTTCATTTTTAAATCAGGCAAACCTAACTCATGATAGAACATTATACGGAAAATTCAGATGACGTCAACAGGAAAAGGACAGGTTTATATTTTATGAATGAAAACGCATGAAAATACGATATAACGGTGGTTTTTGTATATTCATTAATGGTGATAATACGTAAAAAACTGTCGTGGCGCATTTTCTTGTTTTAATATATTTAATGATTATGCATAGAGAAAAAGTAGAAAACAAATTAAAATGCAAGAAAATCATCGCTTATAATCAAGACAATCAATGACAACTCTGGAATGAGAAAGAAAAAGAGAAAAATAAGTGAATGAGTGTTTTAGAATACAAAAAGTGTAAAATTGAGGATTAGAAAAATAGATAAATGGCTATGGTATATTAAGCCTGTAAAAAAAGGAGCACAACAATGACAAAGAACAGATTAAATGATAAAGCAGAAGCATATTTCACACGTGCGCAGGAGTGGCATGATGAATATAAAGCACTACGTGCTATTATCTTGAAAAATGAAGACTTAACAGAGGATTACAAATGGATGCACCCATGTTATACCTTGAATGATAAAAATGTGGTGTTGATTCATGGTTTCAAAGATTATTGTGCATTATTGTTTCATAAGGGTGCTTTAATGAAGGATCCAGAACATAAGTTGATTCAACAAACTAAAAATGTACAAGCAGCAAGACAATTACGTTTTACATCACTTGCTCAAATCGAAGCAGAATCAGAAATGATTGCAGCTTATGTAGATGAAGCAGTGGAAATTGAACGTTCTGGTAAAAAGGTCGAAATGAAAAAGACTGAGGAGTATGACATGCCGCAAGAATTACAAGCAGCTTTGGAAGCGGATGAACAGTTAAATGAAGCATTTAACAATCTTACTCCTGGGCGTCAACGCCAGTATATGTATTTTATCGGCCAAGCCAAACGGGAAGCTACAAGAAAAGCACGTGTTGAAAAATACAAAGCTCAAATTTTAGCAGGTAAAGGTATGAACGATTAGTCGTTTTAAGTAATTTAGTTACGCGGTAGGGATTAAATATTGATTTAATCCACTCTAAATTATGAAATTTTGAAAATATGTCAATTTTTTTTCAAAAAATTTCGCGATTAATCCGACCAAATGGTTTAGTTTGTGTTATAGTTATAAAGTACACTATTAATCAAGTAAGTCGAAGATACAATTTTTAATTTATTGTATTGAACAAAAGAACAGACACTGTTGAACAGCGCTGTATTATAACGTAGTTGAGGTGAAGGTTGCAGCGCAACCGAATCTAAAGCAATTAACAAGTCATTTGCGACTTTGTTTAGGAACTTATCCGTTAAGTTATTGAAACATTGGGCAAGTGATTTTTTTATTGACTGCTTTTAGGGTGTGTACAGAGAACAATAGACAGACTGTTCTTTACTCACAACTTAGAACTTACTTTAGGCTTAAACAAATTCGATAAAGAAAGGAATTACTTTAATGCTTAGTATTAAGAACTTATCTAAGGTTTACCCTGGAGGTAAAAAAGCGGTAGATGATATTTCGCTTGATATTCAATCAGGGGAATTTGTTGCATTTATTGGTACAAGTGGTAGTGGTAAAACAACTGCTTTACGTATGATCAATCGTATGATTGAAGCAACGAAAGGACAAATTACGATTGATGGCAAAGATGTCAGAAAGATGAATGCGGTAGAATTACGCCGCAGCATTGGTTATGTGATTCAACAAATCGGTTTAATGCCGCACATGACAATCAAAGAAAACATTGTACTGGTTCCAAAATTATTAAAATGGCCAGAAGAAAAGAAAGATAAAAAAGCACGTGAGTTAATTAAATTAGTTGACTTACCAGAAGAATACTTAGATCGTTATCCATCTGAATTATCAGGCGGACAACAACAACGTATCGGGGTTGTACGTGCTTTAGCAGCTGAACAAGACATTATCTTAATGGATGAACCGTTCGGTGCTTTAGACCCGATTACACGTGATACATTACAAGACTTAGTTAAAGAGTTACAACAAAAACTAGGTAAAACATTTGTTTTCGTTACACATGATATGGATGAAGCAATCAAACTTGCAGATAAGATTTGTATTATGTCTGAAGGTAAAGTCGTTCAATTCGACACACCAGATAATATTTTACGTCATCCAGCGAATGACTTCGTACGTGATTTCATCGGTCAAAACCGTTTGATTCAAGACCGTCCGAATATGCGTACAGTAGAAGATGCGATGATTAAACCAATTACAGTTCGTGCAGACGATTCATTAAACCATGCGGTTGATGTGATGCGTCGTCATCGTATCGATACAATCTTTGTGGTAACTAACCAAGACAGATTCTTAGGTTACATGGATATTGAAGATATCAACCAAGGATTACGTGCAGGTAAAGAACTGATTGATACAATGCAACGTGATATTTATCGCGTAAATGTGAATAGTAAATTACAAGACACAGTACGTACGATTTTAAAACGTAACGTACGTAACGTGCCGGTGGTTGATGATCACGACACATTAGTCGGTTTAATCACACGTGCCAACTTAGTAGATATTGTTTATGACAGCATTTGGGGTGAAGGTGCTGAAGAAGCGCTACAAGAATCTGAAGCATCAGGTATTAAAGAAGCACCGGTAGAAATGAATCACGAAAAAACGTCGGATGCAGGAGTTGAGCGATAATGAAAGAATTCCTTCAAGAATATGGCGGCGAACTGATTCAAAAGACGGGCGAACATTTCTTTATTTCTATTGTTGCGCTTCTCATCGCTATCGTAGTAGCAGTGCCGATCGGTATTTTGTTAGCTAAAACTAAAAAAGCAGCAAGTATTGTATTAACAACAGCAGGTGTGCTGCAAACGATTCCGACACTTGCAGTATTAGCCATTATGATTCCAATTTTCGGTGTAGGTAAAACACCAGCAATTATCGCATTGTTTGTGTATATCTTATTACCGATTTTAAATAACACTGTATTAGGTGTTCAAAATATCAACCCAGATGTTCGCCAAGCAGCGATCAGTATGGGAATGACAAAATTCCAACTGATGAAAGATGTTGAGATGCCTTTAGCATTACCGTTAATTCTAAGTGGTATCCGATTATCAAGTGTGTATGTTATCAGTTGGGCAACACTTGCAAGTTATGTAGGTGCAGGCGGTTTAGGAGACTTCGTCTTCAACGGATTGAACTTATATAACCCAATCATGATTGTGAGTGCTGCAGTACTTGTTACAGCATTAGCATTAATTGTCGATTACGTACTACGCGCAGTAGAAAAATGGGCAGTACCAAAAGGCTTAAAAGCATAAAATATCCAGATAGGGAGGACATTGGAACTTTATGAAACAGATAAAAAAATACTTGATTCTGATGGTGACTTGTCTTGTTGTATTATCTGGATGCAGTCTGCCTGGTTTAGGCGGTGGTCGTGCAGATGATGATTCAGTAGAAATTACATCACTTGCAACAAGTGAGTCTCAAATCATGTCACATATGGTGCGCTTAATGATTGAGCACGAAACAAAAGATAAAATCAAACCGACATTAATTAATAATATGGGTTCAAGTACCATCCAACATAACGCGTTGATGAACGGTGACGCGAATGTTTCAGGTACACGTTATACAGGTACGGACTTAGTCGGTGCTTTAGGTGAAGATCCAATTAAGGATCCTAAAAAAGCAATGAAAGTGACACAAGAAGGATTCGATAAAAAATTCAATCAAAAATTCTTTGATTCTTACGGTTTTGATAACACGTACGCTTTCATGGTGACAAAAGAAACAGCAGAAAAATATGACTTAGAAACAGTTTCTGACTTAAAGAAACATGAAAAAGAGTTACGCTTAGGTGTAGATAGTTCTTGGTTGAACCGTAAAGGTGACGGTTATCCAGGATTCAAAAAAGAGTACGGCATTAGTTTTAATACTGTACGTCCAATGCAAATCGGTTTAGTTTATGATGCATTGAAAAGTAAAAAACTAGATGTTGCATTAGGTTATTCAACTGATGGACGTATCGCGGCATATGACTTGAAAGTATTAAAAGACGATAGAAAGTTCTTCCCGCCATATGATGCGAGTCCAGTTGCTAAAAAAGATTTATTAAAGAAACATCCTGAAATTAATACAGCATTGAAAAAATTAGAAGGCAAAATTTCAACAGAAGAAATGCAGCATTTGAACTATGAAGCAGACGGACAAGGTAAAGAGCCTGCAGTCGTAGCCGAAGAGTTCTTACAAAAACATAATTATTTCGAAGATAAGAAAGGCGGGCAAAAATAATGAAAGGTAATTTATTCCAACAGCTGATTGAATACTATTCATTGAACGCCGGTTATCTGTGGGGACTTTTCTTCCAACACTTACTCATGTCAGTTTATGGCGTCATCTTTGCTGCGATTGTCGGAATTCCAATTGGTATTCTGATTTCAAGATTCGGCAAATTATCTAAGACTGTCATTACTATTGCGAACATCATTCAAACAGTTCCTGTTATCGCAATGTTAGCCATTCTGATGTTAGTCATGGGATTAGGTCCAACAACAGTTGTAGTCACTGTATTCTTATATGCCTTATTACCGATTATTCAGAACACATACTCAGGTATTATCGGTGTCGATGCCAATATCAAAGATGCTGGTAAAGGTATGGGTATGACAGGTAATCAAGTATTGCGTATGATTGAATTACCACTAGCTTTATCAGTGATTATCGGTGGCTTACGTATCGCATTAGTTGTCGCAATTGGTGTTGTAGCGGTTGGTTCATTCATCGGTGCACCGACACTTGGTGATATTATCATCCGTGGTACAAACGCGACAGACGGCACAACATTCATTCTTGCAGGTGCGATTCCAATTGCTTTAATCGCAGTCATCATCGATATTGTTTTAAGATTCTTAGAAAAACGTCTCGATCCTGTGAAGAAAAGAAAACCGAAAGGTCCACTACCTCAAGGTGTAGATGGGTAATTAAATTAGAAGGTATCGCATGCAAGATGATTTCATCTGATATGCGATACCTTTATCATTGGTATTGAAACTAATCATAAGGAGGAACTTATTATGGCATGGTTACAAGTTAATTATGATTCAATCACATTAGGTAAAGAACAACGCTTTAATGCATTTTTACCAGAAGAACCTTCACAATTTGAAACAGGTAAACCCGCAAAAGAATTACCTGTGCTTTTATTACTACATGGTTTATCAAGCGATGAAACATCTTATTTAAGATTTACAAGTTTAGAACGTTATGCGAAAGAACGTCAAATCGCAGTGATTATGCCAGCAGGCGATCACAGTGGTTATGCGAATATGGGTTATGGTCATAATTATTATGATTATGTATTAGAAGTATTTGATTATGCACTTCAAATCTTACCGTTATCTAAACGTCGTGAAGACCACTTTATCGCAGGTCATTCTATGGGTGGTTATGGCACAATCAAATATGCATTAACACAAACAGAGCGCTTCTCTAAAGCAGCACCATTATCTGCAGTTTTTACACCTGATTGGTTGATGAATATAGATTGGCATGACTTCTCTAAACATGCGATATTAGGAGAGAAAACAGCGGCTAGAGGAACAGAACTTGACCCTTATTACTTGGTAGATCAAGCAATAGAAAAAGGATTAGATATTCCTGAATTATTGATTATGTGCGGTACAGAAGATGATTTATACCAAGACAACCGTGATTTCATCAGCTATTTAGATGACAAAAAAATCGCATATCAATTCGAAGATGGCCCAGGTAAACATGATTATGCTTACTGGGATAAAGCAATTGAATATGCATTAGATTGGTTCTTAAAAGATAGAAAATAATATAGAAATCAGCGAAATAGAAACACAGTGATAAAAAAATTCCCCTCAAACTCAAAAATAGGTTTGAGGGGATTTTTTATATCATTTTCTATTCTTGTTAAACAGCTGAAAGGTTAAGAAGGACGATAGGCATCAATCACAGTATTTAACATGTTATAGATATATTCATCTGTAAGCACTTCAGGTTTAATTAAGATATTAAAATAAATCGGTGAGAAGATTAAATCAATAAACATATCTTGATGTTCCTCTGGTATATAAGGTGCGCTGACTTGTTTTAACATCTGACGATATTGGTTGAAATAATCTTCCATAAAGTGATTGCGCAAGTCATTCTCTTCATTGGTTAATAAGATTTGAATGACTGCTTTACCTAATGGTGTTTTATAAAGACGTGTGATTTTAATCAAAGTGGCATATAAATCTTCAAAGAAGTCACCTTGAAGTGTGACATCAGAATGTGCCTTGTTTAAAAACATATCAATAATCATACTGTCTTTATCTTTCCAACGACGATAAATAGTCGCCTTTGAAATCTGTGTATTTTCAGCTAATTCATCTATAGTAATAGAATTATAGGATTCACGTTCTAACATTTTGCCTAACTCATCAAAAATCCTTATATTTATCTTCGGATCTTTTGGTCTGCCTGCCATATTAATGACCTCGTTTCAAATGTGCTAGTTTCTCTACTATCTCAAAAATGATGATTGCGCTCAAGAACCATGCAATTAAACCAACGAAAATACTGAGAATCCAGTTGTTTGTCCAAACTAACATCAACCAAGTAGCTAAGATGTTGAATAAAACACCTGTCATACCGAATACTGCACCATTACTGACATGAGCTGCAACTTTGTCACCATATTGGATACCAGAAGCAATTAAAGCGATTAAGAATACAGCTGGAAATACTGCGAAGATGCCGCCGAATTCTTTCCATGGAATAATAACAGATACTATATAACTCAAGCAGACGGACATGCCGCCGGCTAAAAATTTAACCAATAGCATTTTCATTTTTTATTCAAACCTCCGATTAAATATGTTTCAGTGCTAGGATGATACAAGATAAAACAAACCAGCAGGCGATAGAGAATACTGCGCCTTTTCTATATCCGATATGTTTTACCGCGATTGCTGTTAAAGCGACACTGATAATACAGCCGATAATACCGATAACAGCACCAGCACTTAAGTGGATAGATTCATAAACTAATTTATTGCCGGAAAAGTCAACAGATAATGTGACTAAGGCAGCTAAATAAACAGCTGGGAAAGTAGAAAAGATACCACCCAATTTGCCGCCGAGTTTTGACGCGATAACAGTCGCCAAAGTAACAGCCAATCCACCGAATATAAAGCGGATGATCAAGCTTATTAATGAAATGCCGAACATAATGAAAATTCATCCCAATCTATATAGTTTTAAAACGAAACGTATCGTTTACTAATAGTGTAATACGCACATATTTTCTTGTAAACAGGATACAACTCTTCATAATTGAACATTTAATGAAAACTTTAAATTAAAACGCTTACATTTAATTCATGTTAATAAATCAAAAAAATAGAGACAGGTCATCCTGTCTCTAAACGAATGGAAAATTAAAGCTGTGGTAGGTAAGAGGTCTTACAATAAAATTGTTGCTAAGAAAGGAACGATTGCGACAACAATGACACCCACTAATACAACCGCGATGCTCGCCATTGAAGTTTCTGTTTCACCAAGTTCTTGTGCTGCAGAAACACCGAGTGTATGGCCACTTGTTCCTAACGCTAGTCCACGTGCAATCGGATTATCAATGTGGAAGAAGCGTAATAGTTTATTACCTAATGCATAAATAATGACTGCGTTTAAAATCACTGCTAAAGATGTTAATTCTTTTACGCCGCCGATACCATCTGATACAGGTAAAGCGATGGCAGTTGTCGCAGCTTGCGGAATCATTGATGCCACAATACCGCTTCCGAATTGGAATAATTTAGCGAATGCATAGATACCGAAGATTGCGATGACTGTACCTAATGCAATACCGCTGAAAATTTTAACCCAATATTTTTTAAGTACGTCACGTTTTTTATACAACGGAATCGCAAAACAGATAGTTGCAGGTTCTAAGAAGAAGTTGATAATGTCTCCGCCGATTTTATAGTTTTCATAACTGATCCCAGTTACCTTTAAAAACGCAATCCCAAAGACCATACTGACAAATAATGGTGCTAATAAGAAGAAACCATTGGTCTTTTTAAAGAAGTATGTGGCAACTAAGAAAGGAATCACAGATAACAAGATACCAAAATACGGTGTGTTAATGCCTAAATGTTCAATCATACATGATCCTCCGCAACTCTATTGTGATGTTTGACTGAATGTTGTTCAGATTTACGTTTAATAGGTGAACCCTTTACTAATATTTGAGAAACAAATCCAGTACAAAGTAGTAATAAAACAGTTGAAATAATAATCAACAAGATAATTAATATCGGACTCTTGCTTAAAATACCCAGTGAGTTAATGACTGAAATACCAGCCGGTACGAATAGGAAACCGATATTGTTTGTCAGCGCAGTTCCCACGCCTTCAACTTCACCGAGTTTAATGATGCCTGTTGAAAGTGCGATGAACATCAATACTAAACCAATCACTGATGCCGGCATTGGAATAGGGATGAAACTTTCGATAATTTTTGAAATTAATAAAATGATACTGATGACAAGGACTTGATGTAAGAATGAATACGCTTTTGCTGTTTTGCTTGTTTTTTTAACGTTTGCTTGTGCTTTTTCCATCGTGGATTGCCTCCGTTCGTTTCTTTATCTTGTCTCTAGTTTAAGACGAAAAAACGAGATTGTGTGCGTTTTCACGATGAGATGCGAGTATTCGTATGCGAGTTGCACTAATCAGAAGTTGAAATTCAGAGTATTATTTCTAGAATGTAAGCGAAGCAATCTGAGTTGCTGAAAAGTAGAATTGAAATACAAAAAAGCCTAGTTTCTTGTAAAGTGGAAACTAGGCTTTTGTCGTTTGATTGATTAGAGTTATTCTAACCCAATAGTTTGTTTAAAGGCTTTCATATAAGAACGACTGACTTGTACTTTGAGATCATTGGTCATAGTAACTTGATACGTATAATTGAACCAAGGTTCTACAGTTTGAATATGTGCTTTGTTGATAATGGTCGCACGGTGAATACGAATAAATTGTTTCTCATCTAAGCGCTTTGCGTAATTATTCATAGGTTCTGATGTTTCATAATCATGGGTTAATGTATGCAGCGTTGTTCTTTTATTATTTACTGTTAAAGCGATAATATCTTTTTGATTCAACACATAGATACGTTCATCTACTTCAATCGGTAAGACCTCAGGTGCCTTGTCTGTGGATTTTAGTTTCTGTTGTTGATGGTTCGTCTCTTCTGATTTAACTTCAGTTTCTGTTTTTGTATGAGTTTGCAGTTGAGCAGCCACACGGGCAACTGCCGCGTCGATACGCGCTTGTTCAAACGGCTTCAGTATATAATCTGTCGCATTCAGTTCAAAGGCTTTTACCGCAAAGTTGTCATGTGCTGTCGCAAAAATAATATAAGGAGGCTGACGCATTTTCTTAATTTTTTCAGCTAAATCCAATCCACTTTCATCCATCAGATGAATGTCTAAAAAGATGACATCATACGTATCGTATAATAATTTTTCTAAGGTTTCTGAGATTGTTTCAGCTTCTTCTATTTTGTCGAATTGACCATTTTGTGTCAGTAAGTAATTTAATTCATTACGTGCTAATGGCTCATCATCTACGATTAAAGTTTTCAAATCAATTGACCTCCTTCGTCACTTTGTGTGCGATATGGAATGGCACAACGGACTGTTGTTCCATCTTCATTAGAATTAATTTTCAACATAGACATTGGTCCATATAGACCCGATAATCTCAAATTCAAGTTTTCTAACGCACTGCCTGTACCGCCAGATTCAGAATGTACAATGGCTTTGCCGATATAAGGCATTTTGTTTTTAGGAATGCCCATACCATTATCTTTAACAGTGAGATATAAGTAATGTGCTTCGAGTTTTACTGTAACTTTGACATTGTTGTTAGAACGACGATTTCTAAACGCATGACGAATAGCGTTTTCGACCAAGACTTGAATGATAAACGGTGGTAAGAGTGCATGTTGTGCTGCTGGATCAATGTCAAAGTCGATGTTGAAGCGATTAGGGAAGCGTGCTTGTTCTAATGAAAGATAAGCTTCAACTTGTTGTAATTCTTTATCAAGCGTAATGGTGTTATTGCGCGCACCTTGTAAGTTAGAACGGAAGAATTGGCTCAGTTGCAGTAATAAATTACGCGCTTTTTCACTATCAATTCTGACTAAAGCAGAAATTGTATTAATCGCATTAAAGAAGAAATGAGGATTAACTTGCGCTTGTAATGACTTGATTTCAGCGTCTTTTAATAACTTGCTTTGTGTTTCTGCTTGGCCAAGTTCCAGCTGACTTGAGAAAATATTGGCTAGACCTGTGGCTAATTGTTTTTCCACAAAGGTTAATCGATGTGCATCTGTAAAATACAGTTTTAACGTACCGACCACTTTGTCTTTAATATGAAGCGGAATCACAATGGCGGCTTCTAATGGACAATTCGGATGGTGACATCCGATTTCTTCACGTGAATGTGCCTCTTTGATTTTTCCGCTTTGAATCACCGTTTTAGATAAATCTGTAATAATCGCTTTTTGCGGTACATGATGATCACTGCCTGCACCGACATGGGCTAAAATATCATGACGATTGGTAATCGCAACCGCTTGGACTTGCATTAAATCCTTAATGATTTGTGCGGCTTTAAAAGCAGATGCTTCAGTCAAACCTTCTCTGAAGTAAGGCAAAGTTTCATTAGCCAGTTGTAAGACATCATGAGTTTGAACTCCACGCATTTGTTCTTCTTGTTTAATTGTAGAAATAATAATAGATAAGAAAATTGCGGTACCGATACTGTTCATTAAAGTCATTGGAATCGCAATGAAACTCACAAGCGACCAAGCATGACCAGAATGTTCAGCAAACAACAGAATACATGTCATTTGAATGACTTCTAATAACGCACCGACAATGACACCTAAGAAAATAGGAGGGTAGCGTCGTGCTTTTAAATAGTAACGGCCGACATAGCCTGACACAAGCGCAATTAAGATAGAAGATACGAAATATGTAAAAGCATTCGCACCACCGATATAAAATCGATAGATACCTGAGATAATCCCTACAACTAAAGCGACACCAGGTCCACCGACGAGTCCTGAAACACCGATAGTCAACACACGTGTATTTGCGAGTGAAGTATCAGGAGCTAAATGAGTATAGAGTTGACCTGATAAAATTTGCGAGTCTCTAATCACGACACCCGTTACGTTAGAGAGCAAAGCAAAGATGACAAACATAATCGCAAGCTGCCATTTCGCACGCCAAGTTTCTCGATGATGCATCAAATTCTTGAAATAATTGAAGTTCATCAAGAGGTAAGCGAGCAAAATAATCAAGCCGACACGTTCGAGTAAAAGCATAAATAAGTTGAGCATTGAAATCACCTGTAATGTTCGAATTTTGTGACAACATAATCATAATTAATTATATTCTATACTATTGATGTAAAGTAACACTTATATTTAAGCGGAATAGCATGTATTTATAGAATTTAAGTTGAAATTGTTGTAAGATATTTCATATATTGAAAATGATAGGTTTAGTTTATATTGCTATTGTAGCATAAGTTAAATCGCTATTTTTTTCGATTTTTTTGCAGGGGTATAGGAGGAATTAAATATGACAGCAACAAGACCGTTCAAAGGTGACAACAGATTGTTGTTAGGTATCATTCTTGGGGTCATCACATTCTGGCTGTTCGCACAGTCTGTATTGAATGTGGTACCGACACTTCAAGAATCCTTTAGTTCAAATGCAGGAACGATCAATATTGCGGTCAGCTTGACAGCGTTATTCTCTGGTTTGTTCGTTGTGGGGGCCGGAAGTATCGCAGATAAAATCGGGCGTGTCAAGATGACGTATATTGGATTAATCCTCAGTGTCGTGGGCTCACTGTTGATTATTGTTTCCAATTTATCAGCGTTATTGATTATCGGTCGAATCATTCAAGGTTTTTCTGCAGCTTGTATTATGCCTGCTACTTTAGCCATTGTTAATGAATATTACCAAGGCAAAGATAGACAAAGAGCATTAAGTTATTGGTCAATCGGTTCATGGGGTGGTTCAGGTATTACGTCATACTTTGGCGGATTAATGGCCACATTCGTAGGTTGGCGTTGGATTTTTATCGTATCTATTATTGTCGCTATTTTAGCGATGATTTTGATACGTCACACACCTGAAACAAAAGCTTCAAGAGATAGTGATGTGCGTAGTCACAAATTTGACGTTGTAGGTTTAGTAGTTTTAGCGATTATGATGTTAAGTTTAAACGTGATTATTACACAAACATCTCACTTCGGATTCTTATCACCATTGATTTTAAGCTTAACTGTTGTGTTTATTGTTTCAGTTATTTTCTTCTTAATTTACGAGAAGAAATTACAGAACCCATTAATTGACTTTGGCTTATTTAAACACAAAGGTTACTCTGGTGCAGTGATTTCAAACTTCGCGTTGAACGCTGTAGCCGGAACTTTAATTGTCGCAAATACGTATTTCCAACAAGGACTCGGATTTACATCTAACCAATCAGGTATGATGAGTATCACATATCTTATCACAGTACTTGTGATGATTCGTGTCGGAGAAAAAATCATGCAGAAACTTGGGGCCAAACGTCCGATGTTATACGGATCGTTATTGAACGCAGCAGGGATGTTACTGATTGCTTTAACATTCTTGCCGACAGGTATTTATGTCGTATCTAGTGTCATCGGCTATCTGCTATTCGGTTTAGGGCTAGGTATGTATGCGACACCATCAACAGACACAGCTGTAACAAGTGCACCAGACAATAAAGTCGGCACTGCATCAGGTATTTATAAAATGGCATCATCATTGGGTAACGCATTTGGTATTGCGATTTCAGGTACGATTTATGCCGTTGTATCTGAGAGTGTCAACTTGCAAGTAGGCGCAATGGCAGGTATCGGTTTTAATATCTTATTAGGCCTTATTGCGTTTGTTACAGTATTATTCTTAGTTCCAAAATCACAAGGCGAAACTTATTAATAAAAAATGTTCCACGCAAAAAATAATAATGAGAAACGTATGACAGCAGAATAGAAATGAAAAGAAGGAGCAGTACTTGTTGTTTAGTTTATGAGGGAAACTAAACAATGAGAACTGCTCTTTTTTTATGTTCAAAAGTATTGAATTTTATAATTTAGGTCGATTTGATTTAAGTAAGATACAACTGTTGAAATAAAGCACACTGAGTATCAATGTGAGTAGACTGCCGAGACCTATCAGTAATACAACAGGTGGAAAGACACTAAAGGCAATAGACCAGCTGGCATCTTTTAATAACCATGAAGGCATAACCCAAGCACTATAAAGCAAGCCGATGATGATAAGTACGGTTAGACTTATTGATAATTTATTTAGCCAACTTGATTTGTTTAAGTGTCTATGTTGTTTAAGAAGATAGCTGTTTCTTATGCAAGCTGCACATAACACAGTGAACATTAAAATAACCCACCATAAAGTAATAGTTAATAACACAAGATTATCCGCTGCTGTTTGATGCAGTGCTGTGAAGTTTTGATAATGTTCAATTTGGTAGAGTAATGTTTGTGCTAAGTCAGGTAAACCAGGCGCGTTCAAATTTGCTAAAAGGATGACCGCATTTTGATACTTGGTATCTAAAATAATCATTGATGAATAATTAGGTAATGTACCAGGATGTAAGACTTGATTTGAGTACTGATCAATAAACCAGCCAGCGCCATAGCCATTCATATGTGATTTGTCAGGCACATCTGTCAACAGTGTGTGTGATTGTTTAATGAGTGATTGATTTGAAGCGGATGGTTGTAAGTTCATTTTCACAAAAGGAATCAAATCAGTCGTACTGCTGATTAAGTAAGCGGCAGGTGTATCACCACGGAAATAATCAGGGTCATTTGCTTTAACATCTCTTCCTTCTAATACATAACCTTGTGCTTTTGCGGCTTGCTGCTTATCTGTTTTAAAGAAAGCGTGATCCATGTGAAGCGGTTTAAGAAAATGCTTATGCATATAATCTTCATATGAAGTGTCTGTCACTTCTTGTATAACTAAGCCTAAGATATTGTAATTCATATTAGCATAGTTAAAAACATCGCCAGGTTTACTTCTTAAAGCCTCATGATTCAGACTTTCTACACGTCCCTTTAAGTTATCTTTCTTTGTTGGCACTTCACCTTCTTGATCTGGTGACATTTGATCATCAATACCGCTGGTTTGAGCGAGTAACATCTTTAAAGTGATATCTTGTTCATGTCCTTGATAGGTTAAATGAAGCCAAGGTAAATAATCTGAGACAGGCGCCTCTAATTTAACTTTGCCTTGCTTAGCAAGTTCTAAAATAGCTAAGCCTGTGAAAGCTTTTGTATTAGATGCGATTTCATAACGTGTCTCCGCATCAGCTAACGTATGTTGTTTGAGATCGGCATACCCATAGCCTTTATTTAAAGCGACTTCGTTACGTTTAATGAGCGCAACACTTAATCCAGGTATGTGATCTTCCTTCATGGTTTTTTCAATACGATGATCGACCAATTGATTTAATGTCTGGTGTTTAAAATGTTTTACTGAATACTTTGTATAAGAAAATACCAAGCTATAACTTATACTTAAAAATAAAACAGAGGTAATAACTAAAAGTAATATGTAAGAGTAAGTGGATTTTGTTTTCACAATACGTGTGCTCCTGTAAGTTTAGTTTTTATTATTATAGCACGGGGGTTGATTCATGTGAGAGATGAGAAATATTTGTGAACAGTTTATAAAAATGTAGGTAAAATGTGAAAGTTCTATGTAATTTAAATAAATTGACTGTACTTTTCTAAAGAATAGGAGTATGTTTTTGCCATTCAAAACATGAAGAGTCTAGAGGTCCTTAGATATGAATATAAAACAAATAAAACACATATTGATCGGAACACCTAAACGTAACAGGGAGTTATCGAGTGAAAAAATAAGTAAAGTCAAAGCTTTAGCTATCTTATCTTCAGATGCGTTATCATCTGTTGCCTATGGTCCAGAACAGATTTTATTAACATTGACTGCACTTAGTGTTTTGGCGACATGGTATACCTTACCGATAACCGCAGGTATTTTAGTCTTATTAGTTGCTTTAGTTTTGTCTTATAGACAAGTGATATATGCATACCCTCATGGGAGGCGGCGCATATACTGTCACGAAATATAATTTAGGAGAAAAGTTATCATTGTTGGCTGGCGGTGCACTGTTAGTAGATTATACATTAACGGTCGCAGTTAGTATTTCTTCAGGAGCAGATGCTTTTATCGCTGCGTTTCCTGCTTTATATCACCATAAAGTATTGATAGCTTGTCTGCTTGTCATCATTATTTTGATTTTGAATTTAAGAGGGGTGACAGACTCTGCGACAGTATTGTCATTTCCAGTTTACTTATTCATTTTCGGAATGTTGATATTGATTGGGTATGGTGCATTTAAAGTAGTGACCGGTCAAACGACACCAGAAGTTCATGCGTCTATTGGTACAGCAGTACCTGGAGTAACGTTATTTTTATTACTACGTGCTTTTTCTTCAGGGGCATCGTCATTAACTGGTATTGAAGCAATATCGAATGCGGTGATGGATTTTAAAGATCCGGCACCTAAAAACGCCGTCAAAACGTTGATTGCGATGGGAACTATCCTCGCGTTGATGTTAGTAGGTATTGTTGGTTTATCGTATTGGTATGGCATTGTACCGAAACTTCAAACTACAGTACTTTCACAACTTGCGGCACATGTATTCGGACAAAATGTTGCCTTTTACTTTATTCAAGCATCTACAGTATGTATTTTGATTTTAGCTGCGAATACAGGGTTCACCGCCTTTCCATTGCTTGCGGCGAATATGGCACAAGATAAATACATGCCACATATGTTTACAGTCAGAGGTGATCGTTTAGGTTACTCAAACTCTATGATTATCCTAGGCGGTGTTGCGATTGTATTGATTATGTTATTTAAAGGACGTACCGACAGTTTAATTCCTTTATATGCGACAGGTGTCTTCATTCCATTTACACTTGCGCAATACGGTATGGTCGTAAAGTGGGTTAAAGAACGTCCGAAAGGTTGGTTCTTTAAATTAATCGCTAACGCAATCGGTGGTACTATCACACTCGTAGTCTTTATGATTTTTCTGATTACAAAGTTCTCACAAGTATGGCCGATATTAATTTTCTTGCCTTTAGTTGTAATGGGATTATTACGTATTCGTACGCATTATCACAATATTGCTGAAGAGTTGCGAACAGACAATTTCTTTAAAGCGATGCGTCATGTTGATAAAAATTTAGCCTTGATACCAGTCAGTTCGGTATCTTCTATCGTAGATAAATCTATTGCCTACGCCAAAATGACATCTGATCACATTATTGCGGTTCATGTATCGTTTGATGAACATCAAGATCAAAAGATGCTAGAGAAATGGCAAGCACGTTATCCCAATATTCGTTTGGTCATGTTACATTCGCAATATCGCAGTGTAGTTAAACCCTTAGCGCGCTTTATTGATAAAATTCGAAGCAAAGCTGAAAATGATCGCTTTGTGATTACCGTTATTGTCCCTCAGTTTATTACGAATAAAACATGGCAGAACTTACTGCATAACCAAACAGGTATTTTATTAAGATGGACATTGTTTTATCAAAAAAATTGTATCTTAGCCATGATTCCTTTGAAATTGAAAAAATAATTTATCAAGCGCATGGTATATAAAGAGGGAAGCGACTATAAAACGAAAGCCAAGAACACTGACGTTCTTGGCTTTTTTGAGATTTATTCTTTTGTTTCACGCATTTTTGCGACATTCGCATGTGCGTTGTGTTTATATTTCTGATAGAAAATAATGACGATAATAAACCAAATCGGTGATACAAATAGTGCATTTCTTGTTTCTTCTGTAAAGAATAACAGTACATAGGCAAACAAGAAGAAGAGTAACACAACGATACCGGCATATGGACCACCTGGTAATTTAAAGTCATTCGTTTTATGTTCCTGCTTGTTTTTAAAGGCATAAATAATGTATGAAATGATAATCAATGTCCAAACAAATAAGTAAAGTACGGTTGATAGTGTTGTGACATAGATAAATAACTGTACTGCATTAGGGAAGACATAATTCAATAATGCTGCGAACAGTAATAAAATTGATGAAATCAACATTGAAATATGCGGTACGCCACGGTGATTGACTTTACCTAATGCTTTAGGACCTAAGCCTTGTTCAGCTAAACCGAATAAGATACGGCTGTTTGAATAAATACCACTGTTAGTAGCTGACGCTGCAGCTGTAATAACTACAAAGTTCACAAGACTTGCGGCGAATGGAATACCAATCAAGCCGAAAACTTTAACGAATGGACTTGAGTTTTCACTTAAAGTATTCCAAGGAACTACAGATGTGATAATGATTAATGAACCGACATAGAATAATAAGATACGAATCGGTACATTATTAATGGCTTTCGGAATCGTATTAGCACGGTCTTTCGTTTCACCGGCAGTTACACCGATCAATTCTATACCAATAAATGAATAGATTGCCATTTGGAAAGCCATTAAGAAGCCGAAAGCACCATTAGGGAATAATCCGCCATGACTGACTAAGTTTGAAAAGCTTGCTGTACCATGTTCAGTTTTTACTGACATGAAAATTAATACTAGTCCTACTACAATCAATGCGATGATAGTTATAATCTTAATTAAAGCAAACCAGAATTCTAGTTCACCAAACAATTTTGCGCCTAACAAGTTGAATGAAATTAAGATTAATACCACGAACAGCACTGAAATCCAGTTAGGAACATCAGGCAGCCAATATGAAATATATTGACCGATAGCTGTTAAGTCAGACATGCTTGATGCAATCCAACAAAACCAGTAGGTCCATCCAATCACAAAACCGCCGAATGGTCCTAGATATTCATTAGCAATATCTACAAATGAATTAAAACGTGTGTTGCTTAAAAGTAACTCGCCCAGTCCGCGCATAAACGCAAATAAAAACATCCCAATGATGATATAAGCGATGAAAATACTCGGACCTGTTAATTTAATCGTTTGGCCAGATCCTAAAAAGAGACCTGTACCAATTGCCCCACCAATCGCGATTAACTGTATATGCCTATTGCTGAGGTCTTTTTGTAATTTCTGTCCCAAATTTTTGCACCCTTTCGGATTTGTATATGACAAAGGGGTTGACGTTAAATGATGTTAATAATGATATAAAAAATTTCAGGACATTGCAATTGTTAATGTATAAATATAAAAAACTTTTATGAAGTACATAATTTAAAACTATCAAAAATTTTGTTATTTTTTAGCTGGTTTGGGTAAGCATTTTCTATAAATTTTCTGTGGCTTCTGTCGCATGATATAAACAAAGACGACCGGCTGAGTCATAGCTTTGACGCATTTTATCTTTCGGGATTTGAATCACTTGATAACGTGAAGGGATCAAAGCCGGAACATAGAGTTTACGACCAAATTGTGCCCATAATGGATCAATATAAAAATAGTTGTTTTGGTCATATCCGATTAATAAGGTGATATGAATGTTTGAGACCCATTCTTTACGTGTGTCATCGACTCTGAACGTTCGACGCTGCGGTTTTTGGCCCAGTACTGTGTGATAAATCAACACAGGTTGACCTGCATCGATAATACGTTCAAGTTCAGCTAATGATTTACCAGTACCATCTTTAATACGTGTGTCGTATTGTTTCAAGTAGGGAACAAATGCATTTGGGAAAATCGTTTGATGTGCACCCGGTTTAATCATTAAGAAATGACCGACGTAGCCTTTATTCGGATTGCTTGGATGTGTCGGCCAACGCTTCATTAAAGAAATAGGGTGGACAAATATATGATTATAATCCAGCAGCATAGATGCGGCAGTGCCTTCACAGCCCATGACCATAGGAATTGGAGAGAGCTGACTTTTTGGTTTAACATTTAGTATTTTCTTCATTTTTGATAACTCCCCATCGTTCATCATTACTCTTATTATAAAAGTTGTACATGACTGAGTATATTACTTTGTCTCAGAAAATATAAAAAAGAGCGAGACTGTTGTCTCACTCTCATTCATGTTATTTAACTTGAATTAATTTGTGTAACCAAACGTTTAAGACGATGACTAACACACTAGTGATTAAGATAATCACAATAAATGGACCGACGCTTGTACCACCTTGAATACCAACTAATGGTGCGATAATACCGCCGATGATAAATTGGAATAAACCAAGTAAACTTGAAGCATTACCGCTTCCCCCAGAACGTTCTTCAATCGCTAAAGAGAAACCAAGCGGTCCAATACCTGTTACCGGCCATACCATAATAAAGAAAGAAGCTAATAATAACGGTAATGGTAAATGGAAACCTGTTGTGATGACCACAAGGATTACACCAAATACTTGAATACCTGTTAAGATATGCAGCAATTTCTCTCTTTCAATATACTTCACCGCAAATGCGGTAATTTGACTCATCGCAATTAATCCAATACCAATTACCGCATACATCCAACCGAATGCTTGAGGTGACATATGGTAAATTTTTTGTGTGATGAAAGGTGAAGCGGCTGCGAAACTGAAAAGCATCACGTAAGTAAAGCCTTGCATCAACATTGGAATGACAAAACGCGCTTTGCTTAATAAGTGACCGAAGTCTTTAAAAATTGCGCCGAAATTTAAGCGTACATTTGCCGTATCACGTGTTTCTTCCATCTTAATAAATGCGATTGAGAAAATCACTAATGAAATCAGTGTTAATGCCGCAAAAATCATTTTCCATGATGTAAATGCTAAGGTATAACCGCCGATTAATGGTGCAATAATCGTAATAATACCATTAACCACAAGCAAAGTTGCGATCATTTGCGTTAAGCTTGCACCTTCATATTGGTCACTGACAGTTGCTCTTGCGATTACAATTGCGCCGCCTCCAAGTAACCCTTGAATAAAACGTAAGACTAAGAAGACATTAATAGATGACACAAAGACACAAGCTAAAGAGACAACCGCAATACCGATTAAAATCGATAACACTGTTTTCTTACGTCCATAAACATCAGAGAGTGGACCGAAAACAAATTGTCCTAGTGCCATACCGATCATGACAAAGGATAAAGTAAGTTGTGATGTTGAAGTAGAAACACCGAAATCATCCCGCACTTGAGGAAGGGCAGGGTTATACATGTCTACCAACATAGGACCGAAAGCGGTCATAGCTCCTAAAACTATAATCATAATAATAGGGAGCCGTGATTGTTCAGTTTTGACCATTTGAGATAACTCCTATTCTGTTAATCAATTATTATGGTTAATTGTAACGTAAATCAGCGGCTTGTGTGTATGTTTTTTTCAGTGCGACAGAAAATAAGTGAAATGAAGAATTTAGAAGTGCTATAATAACGTTGAATTATCGATTTTTAGAAGAAAAGTGATGGTGCACGATAGATGAAGTTAACACAAACACATTTTGAAATTATCAAATTTATTATAGTAGGCGGTATTAATACCTTCAATTATTACATTGTATATTTATTATTGTTGAAAGTGATAGGTATCAATTATCTTGTCAGCCATATTACAGGTTTTGTAGTCAGTTTCATTATTTCGTACTATTTGAATTGTTATTTTGTATATAAAGTCAAACCGACATGGCGCAAATTTATTCAATTCCCTTTAACGCAAGTTGTAAATATGGGCATGCAGACGGTGTTGCTCTATGTCTTTGTACAATGGTTTCACATTTCATCAGTGATTGCACCTTTTGCAGGATTAATCATTACCATTCCTGTAACATTTGTATTATCTAAATACATATTAAGAGACTAATACGAAGCAAGATAAGATTCTTTTTAATAAAGGGCTTATCTTGTTTTTTAGTCTCAACTCAAGGTTTCGTTTTAATTAATATTTAGGTTAGGCTAACTAAAAAATTAGCACAAGAAATTAAAAAATAATTAAAAATAAAAAAATTGAAAGTGGTTATGAAATACCGCATACTAAACATGAATTAAAGAAAGGGTGGGACATTCCATGTCGCAAACACTTAATTTACAACGCGCACAAAAAGGTGCGTATTTAAGTTTAGTAACCTATATTGTACTATCTATTGTTAAATATGTTGTAGGTACGTTGTATCATTCTGCGGCAGTCAGAGCCGATGCATTAAACAATATGACTGATATTTTAGTTTCAATTGCGGTTATTGTCGGTTTGAAAATTTCAATCAAACCTGCTGATCGTAATCATCCTTATGGTCATTTAAAATCAGAAAACATTGCTTCATTACTTGTTTCGTTCATTATTATGTTCGTCGGGGTTCAAGTTATGATGCAAAACTTCCCACGTTTGTTTTTAAATGATTATCATACTCCGACACCGATTACGATTATTGTCAGTATTGTCAGTGGGTTTGTCATGCTTGGTGTGTCTTACTATAATTTCCGTTTAGCAAAACAAACCAAAAGCCGCTCACTCCATTCTTCAGCAGTAGACAACATGTCTGACAGTATTGTCAGTTTAGGAACTGGTATCGGCTTGATATTTACACAATTCGGTTTACCGATTGTCGATATTATTCTCGCAACGATTTTAGGTGCGTTAATCGTTTATACAGGCTTTTCTATTTTCAGAGAAGCAATCTTCACATTAAGTGATGGATTTAATGAACGTGACTTAGAAAATTATCGTCAAGATGTGTTAGAAGTGTCAGATGTCATTGCGGTCAACAGTATTAAAGGACGTTATCACGGCAGCAGTGTATTCGTGGATGTGACCATTGCGGTAGAACCAGACTTAACATTACAAGAAGCGCATGCTATTTGTGACCGAGTTGAAACACATATGCATAGTAAAGGTGTATCTTCGGTTTACGTACATCCAGAACCATATCATCCTGAAGAAGAATCTCATGAAGTGCATCATTCATAAATAGGGTAAACAGTACTTAAGCCATTGCTTAGGTGCTGTTTTTATTTGAAGAGATTTAACATCAAGCGACATATGTTCATCATTTTGTTTTTATAGAGTAAAAATGTGACAAATTTTCTATCTTTTCATTTTAAGCTAAAAATTATGAGATGTTGTATAAAAAAGTGGTAAAATATGAGATGAAAAGTGATGTATATCAAATTGAGCGCTTTTCTTAGAAGAAAGGAAGGGTATATATGCCTCAATTAATATTATGCCGACATGGTCAAAGTATTTGGAACGCAGAAAATTTATTTACTGGATGGACAGATGTTGATTTATCTGACCAAGGTAAAGAAGAAGCAACGACTTCAGGTGATCGCTTAAAAGCAGAAGGAATCAAAATTGATGTTGCCTTCACATCCGTATTAAAAAGAGCTATCAAAACAACTTACTATTTACTTGAACGCTCTGATCAATTATTTATTCCAGTTCATAAAACTTGGAGATTAAATGAAAGACACTACGGTGGATTACAAGGTTTAAACAAAGATGCTGCACGTCAAGAATTCGGTGAAGAACAAGTGCATATTTGGCGTCGTTCTTATGACATCGCACCCCCAGAAGCTACAGCAGAACAACGTGAAGCAGATTTAGCTGATCGTAAATACAGTGATTTAGATGCACGTGTTGTACCGACTTCAGAAAGTTTAAAAGATACATTAACACGCGTTATTCCTTATTGGGATGATCAAATTGTGCCTGAACTTTTAACTGGTAAAACAGTATTAGTTTCAGCACACGGTAACTCATTACGTGCGTTAATCAAACATATTGAAGGGGTATCTGATGAAGATATCGTAGGTTATGAAATTAAAACAGGTTCACCTTTAATCTATGAATTAGATGACAATTTGAACTTTGTTTCTAAAAGATATTTATAAAGTAATAGATGAATCATGAAAGAGCAGCGGTTATTTTACCGCTGTTTTTTTTCATATATGTAAAAAAGCCTGAGCAACCTTGGAAGTAGGGTGCTCAGGCTATAATTTTGCAAATGACCAATCGCGTTTAATAGACTACAACTATTAATTGTCTAGGAATAAAAAGTTAAGGGAATGTTTTTTGAAATACTGTTTATATCCAGCTGCAGAGGTGTGCTTAATGGGTAGAGCACAAATAAGTGTTTGTGAAAAACGTCTTGGACATAAAATCTGTGAAAATTAATGTTAAAGGATCATTTGCAAAGTATATGGAAAACGTTATTTATTATTACGTTTATGTGCCTTGATAATCTTTAACGCACGTTTACGCGTTTTGATATTCGGGCTACTTAAATTACGTCTTGCTGTTGCTAAATCTTGTTTCATTTTCTTTCGCCTCCTAATCGTATTTCCTATTATGCATGAAAAATACATGTTTGTAAATAGGAATGATTACGATTTATAAAATTAATTGAGAAACGTTCTCAATATCGTCACATTTTAAATCGGTTAAGTCTGAGTAATTTGTATTGACGGAAGTTATGACTTGACTTAAAATATTAAGTATTCCGATTATATTGATAAGGATAAAAGGAGAAATGTTATGAAGAAAATTTTGTTAGCAGTATTCACACTAGTTATTGCGGTGGCACTCGCAGCATGCGGCAATGGTTCAAATGATAAAAAGTCATCAGATAAAGATGATAAAACATTTGTAGTTGGGACAGAAGGTACATATGCACCTTTTACTTTCCATGATAAAGAAGGTAAGCTGACTGGCTATGATATTGATGTTACAAAAGCAGTAGCGAAAGAAATGGGTTATAAAGTTAAGTTTAAAGAAACACAATGGGACTCAATGTTTGCTGGACTAGATTCAGGTCGTTTTGATGTGATCGCAAACCAAGTCGGTATTAATAAAGAAAGAGAACAAAAATATAAATTCTCGAAACCATACACATTCTCTAAAGGTGTTTTGGTTGTGAACAAAGATAATACAGACATCAAAAGTTTTGATGATGTCAAAGGTAAGAAAATGGCACAAACATTTACATCTAACTTCGGTGAGTTAGCGAAGAAAAAAGGTGCTGAATTAGTAAAAGTAGATGGTTTTAACCAATCTGTAGATTTGATTCAGTCTCATCGTGCAGACGGTACATTTAACGATAATTTATCTTACTTAGACTATATTAAGCAAAAACCTAATGCGAAAATTAAAGTGATTGAAGGCAATGCAGAAAAAAGTAAAACAGCATTCACGTTCTCTAAGAAAACAGATGACAAAACGATCAAAGAAGTTAACAAAGCTTTAGATAAATTAGAGAAAAATGGTGAGTTAGCTAAAATAGGTAAGAAATGGTTTGGTCAAGATGTTTCTAAACCTTAATGCGATTGTGCTAAATGACCAGCAGCAACACGCATGGGACGCAGCACAACAAGCATTCTTGCCGATGCTTGGCGGTTTATTAAAATATTCTATTCCCATCACGCTGGTAACGTTTGTATTAGGTTTACTTATCGCATTATTTACAGCTTTAATGCGTATTTCTACAAGTAAGATATTGCGTAGTATTGCACGTGTTTATGTTTCAATTATTCGAGGCACACCGATGATTGTACAACTCTTTATCATATTCTATGGTTTGCCGGAACTTGGCAGATTGATTACGAATAATCCAGATACCCAGTGGACACTGCCTTCAGTTGTGGCTGCGATTATAGGATTATCTTTAAATGTAGGTGCTTATGCATCTGAGATAATTCGTGGTGGTATTATGTCTATTCCGAAAGGTCAGACAGAAGCGGCATATTCAATTGGTATGAATTACAGTCAAACAATCAGACGTATTATTTTGCCTCAAGCAATCAGAGTGTCGGTGCCGTCATTAGGTAATACTTTCTTAAATTTATTGAAAGATACATCATTAGTTGGGTTTATCTTAGTAGCTGAAATGTTCAGAAAAGCACAAGAAGTTGCATCAACAACTTATGAATATTTAACAATTTATATTCTGGTTGCTTTAATGTACTGGGTAGTATGTTTTATTATCTCAGTGATTCAGTCATACTATGAAGCTTACTTAGAAAGAGGGTATCGCGCATGATTGAATTAAAAGGAATCAAAAAGGCATTTGGAGATAAAACAGTGATTAAAGGTGTCGACTTAGAAGTCGCTGAAGGTGAAGTTATAACATTAATCGGACGTTCTGGTTCAGGAAAGACAACTTTATTGCGTATGATGAATGCGCTAGAATTACCGACAGAAGGTCAAGTCTTTGTAAATGGTGAAACTTATAAGAATGAGGATAAGAAATCACAAATTCGTGTACGTAAACAATCTGGCATGGTATTCCAAAACTATAATTTATTCCCCCATAAAACAGCAGTTGAAAATGTCATGGAAGGCTTGATTGTCGTAAAGAAAATGGCTAAAAGTGAAGCGAAAGCCCGTGCTGAACACTTACTAGAAAAAGTGGGTTTGACGCATGTGAAAGATCAGTATCCTATTGCTTTATCTGGTGGTCAACAACAACGTGTGGCGATTGCGAGAGCTTTAGCGATGAACCCTAAAGTGATGTTGTTTGATGAACCGACTTCAGCACTGGATCCAGAGTTAGTTGTTGAAGTCTTACGTGTTATCAAAGAACTTGCTCAAGAAGGTATGACGATGGTTATCGTCACGCATGAAATGAAATTTGCGAAGGAAGTCTCAGATAAAACTGTCTTTATCAATGAAGGTCAGATTGGTGAACAAGGTCCTCCATCTGAGTTGTTTGAACATCCTAAAACAGAAGCATTACAACGCTTCTTAAATGTAATTCAAGAACAATAATAATAGGAAGTCTTCGGTTAATTCATAATCGAAGGCTTTTTATTTTTATTTAAGTCGTTTCAAACTAGAAAGGTGATGCTTTCAGGTGTATGATGAGGTTTGTGAGTATAAAAATAGAGTGAGTAGAAAAAATATAAGACAAGAAGTCGATTCGCATCAAAGAAGTAAAACTCATGAATCGAGGCGTAAATGAAATGAAAAAATGGTTATTATTTATTAGTACTGTTATTTTGGCAGTCATTGTTCAAGGCTGTTCTCAAAAAGATCCTGATTTAGCAGGTAAAGGCGATAAAATTAAAATTGTAGAATTCGCGGACTATAAATGTCCTTACTGCAAGAAAGTAGAAGACCATATCATGCCGACACTGAAGAAAGATTATATCGATAAAGGTAAAGCTGATTATCAAATGGTTAATGTGGCTTTCTTAGGTAAGGATTCAATTATCGGTTCGCGTGCCGGACATGCGGTTAAAATTTATGCGCCGAAACAATATTTAAATTTCCAACAAAAAATCTATACAGAACAACCTGAAACAAAAGATCATAAAAAACCATGGATTAATGAAAAATTACTAGATGGTCTGATTGATGAACTCAATATCTCAAAACAAACAAAAGAAGAGATTAAAAAAGATTATAAAACCAAAGACAGCAAGTCATATAAAGCAGCTGAAAAAGATAAAGCGTTAGCGAAAGAAAAAAAGATAGACACAGTACCAGTAGTTTATATTGATGGACAGATTGTAAAAGACCCCTATCAATTTAAAGACTATAAAAAATTACTAGAAGAATAAGTTCAAAAGACAGTTTGTGTGGTGAGGCGTCACGATGCAAACTGTCTTTTTATATTTAATCTGATTTCCTATTCTTGTCTTTAGTATGTGTAAGTGATAAAATACTTTGATATAAAACGTAACGATTACGATTTGAGTTTATATAGAGATTGATAGAGAGATAAGGAAAGGAAGTAATAAATAATGCAACATTACCGTGTAGCAATTATAGGTGCAGGTGCAGCAGGTGTCGGCATGGCAATTGCGTTCCAACAAATAGGTTTAGATGATAATGATATGATTGTGATTGATAAAGGTAAGGTCGGACAATCTTTCTTAAATTGGCCGAAGTCTACAAGAACAATTACCCCTTCATTCACAACAAATGGTTTTGGTATGCCGGACATTAATGCCGTGTCTACTGAAACTTCTCCAGCTTATACATTTAATGAAGAACACGTTTCAGGTGAAACGTACGCAGATTACTTACAAACAGTAGCCCAACACTATGAACTTCCGATACAAGAAGATACTGCCGTTGAAAAAGTTGAGTTTGTCGACGGACATTATGAAATTGAAACAAATCAAGGTTTAATCACAAGTGAATATATCTTTGTAGCGACAGGAGATTTCTCATTTGCGCGTAAACCATTTAAGTATGGTCAGCATTATAGCGAAGTAGAAGACTTTACGAAAATGCCGGGTGATGAATATATCATTATCGGCGGTAATGAAAGTGCCTTTGATGCGGCGATTTGTATGGCTGAACAAGGAAAGCAAGTTTCTATCTATACGCATTCAACAGGTTTAGAAGATGAACATGCTGATCCAAGTATTCGTTTATCACCATATACGCATCAACGCTTACGTAAAGCAGTCCAACAAGGCGCTATGATTGAATTGAATGTGGGTTACACTGCATCTAAAATTTCATTTTCTGATGTAGACCGTAAATATGTGATCCAGTTTAATAATGGTAAGCAAGCAACATCAAAAAATGAACCGATTTTAGCAACTGGTTTCGATGCGACAACGAATCCATTAGTCCAACAACTATTCAGTACACAAGATGGTGACATTGAGTTAACAGATAATGATGAATCAACACGCTATCCAAATGTCTTCTTAATCGGCCCAACTGTACGTCATGCGGATGCGATTTTATGTTATATCTATAAATTCCGTGCACGTTTTGCGGTGCTTGCGACAACAGTGTTAGAAAGAGAAGCATTAGAAATTAATGAGGAAGCGGTTGAAGTTTATAAAAACAATAATATGTATTTAGATGACTACAGCTGCTGTGAAGTGGACTGCTCATGCTAGAAGTTAAATTCAACTTAGCAAACGGGCAAACCACTGATATACCAGATGGCACACATCAGTTGAAGTTGATCGGCTTTAAACATTTAACAACTGCGCAGCAATTTTTGCTGCGCCAGTTTATTACGAAGGAACATATTCACGCTTCACCATATCAAGCGGTCGTTTCAGATAGTACGCAAACACAATACGATATACAGAAATTAAAAGCGTATGTAGAAGCTAGTCGTCAACATCATCCAAAGTTCCATGATACTTTACTAGGTTGGTTAATTATCTTCCTTATGTTTGCTTTACCGATTTATTTGGCGTATCACTTTTCGGATTGGCTTCAAAATCAATATGTTTCCCATTGGATAGAAATGATGACCACGCATGCGCACACATCATTTCAATGGTTGAACCAAGTACTGTACGGTGATTACGGTGTGTTGTCATTAGGTATTTATTCCTTAGTATGGGCATTGCCTGTGGTCGTAATGATTGGAATTTCCACTGCGGTGATTGATCAAACACAATTAAAACAGTTTGTGGTGTGGTCGATTGAACCCACGATGCGTAAAGTAGGGTTGGATGGTCAAGATATTATTCCGGTTTTAGAAGGTTTTGGTTGTAATGCGGCAGCTATTACACAAGCAAATAGTCAATGTAGCGCTTGTACTAAAACAAGCTGTATGAGTATTATCAGTTTTGGTTCATCGTGCAGTTATCAAATTGGTGCGACACTATCTATCTTTAGCGCTGCCCAACATTCATGGTTGTTTGCGCCTTATTTATTGCTCGTCTTTGCAGGGGGTATTCTGCATAATAAATTATGGTATCGTAAACAAAATAGTTTTCATGTAACACCACCGGTTTATCGCAATCAATTGAAGTGGCCGAGTCTAAAACCCTTGCTGAAACAAATTTGGGGTACGATTGAGATGTTCCTGATGCAGGCATTACCGATCTTTATTGGTATCTGTATTGTTGTGAGCTTATTAGCTTTGACACCAATTTTAACGGTGATTTCTACAATCTTCACGCCATTACTTTACTTACTTCATATTCCAGATAGTATGGCACCAGGGATCTTATTCTCAATGATACGAAAAGACGGTATGTTGTTATTTAATTTTGGTAATGGTGCAGTTTTACAATCATTATCACCAGCCAGTTTATTGGTTTTAGTTTTCTTCAGTTCTACATTTTCATCATGTATGGTGACTGTTTCAATGATGGCGAAACATTTAGGTTTAAAACAAGGCGGAGCGATTATTGGTAAACAAATGGTCACATCAATCGTTTTAACATTAGCCATTGCTTTATTAGCAGGTGTTTTAATTTAATTTCTATCTTTAAATGGAAAGAGGCAATTACATGGATATTATTATTATTGGCGGATTTCTAGGCGGCGGTAAGACAACCGCTTTAAATCATTTAATTAAAGCTGCACTTCAACAAGAGTTGCAACCTGCTGTGATTATGAATGATTTCGGTCAAGCCAGTGTCGACAGTCAACTGGTTGAAGGTTCAGTACCGATGGACGAAATTATTGAAGGCTGTATCTGTTGTGCGATGAAAGCAGATGTATCAAAACAATTACATCAGATTTATTTAGATTATCAGCCAGATGTAGTTTTTGTGGAATGTAGCGGTATTGCGCATACACAGTCAGTGATAGATGCCTGTTTGACGCCTGTGCTTGCACCTATTTCTACTATCCGCAGTGTGATCGGTGTAGTAGATGCGACATTATATCAACGTGTTGAAAGTTATCCAGGCGATATGCAAAAGCTGTATTATGATCAATTGTCGTATTGCTCACATCTCTTTATCAACAAAATCGATCGATGTGAGCCTGAAGATATTGCCCCTATCCTTTCTGATTTAACGATTCTTAATCAAGATGCAGAAATATCTGTTGGCAGTTTTGGTCAATTTGAAACGAGCACAGTCTTTTCTAATGAAGTACAAGTTAAAGCAGAAACTATACCTCAAGCTTGTGACTTAGGTCATGCACATTCTGGTATCGGTCATCGTTATTTTGCGTTTAAACATTCGGTTAAACTTGAAGATTTAGTTAAATGGTTTGAAACTTTACCTCAATCGACGTATCGCGCAAAAGGCTTTATACAACTTGCAGAACATCCTCAATTACAATTAGTACAATATGCCGAAGGTCAATTGGAAATAGAACCGATAGATTTACAAAATCAGACAGAACAATATCTTGTAGTTATCGGCAATCAATTAGATAAAATCAAAGTGCCACAGTTTTAAAACGTCACGCTATTCACATCGAATAGCGTGTTTTTTATTTTGAAGTTAAGGATATCTTAATAGAAATCGGGTAGGCGAAAAATAGAACAAAATTATTTAGACAAAACTATTGATATATTAAATATATGTGGTATACTAAGTATACAAATAAAAATTGGAGGTTTGTTTTATGACTAAATTTACTTTTGACGCAGCACATTCATCTGTAGCTTTCCAAGTGAAACACTTAATGGTTTCTAAAGTGAAAGGTGCATTCGATCAATTTAACGTAGAACTATCAGGTGATTTAAACGATTTCAGCACACTTAAAGGTGAAGCAACAATCGATGTAAAATCAATCAACACTAACCAAGAAGACAGAGACAACCACTTACGCACAAATGATTTCTTCGCAGCGGATGAGCACCCAGAAATCAAATTCGTAATCAAAGAAGCTTCTGAAGACAAAGTAACAGGAGACTTAACAATCAAAGGCGAAACACATGAAGAAACTTTCGATGTTGACTTTGAAGGCGTAAGTAAAAACCCATTAAACGATACTAACGTAGCTGGATTCACAGTTTCAGGTAAAGTTGACCGTGAAAAATACGGTATGACATTCAACCAAACATTAGAAACTGGCGGCGTATTAATCGGTAAAGACGTTAAATTCGAAGCTGACGTAGAATTTATCGTAGAAGACTAATCTTTTCCTACTCACTGGAATATGGCGGAATGCTGTATTCCAGTTTTTTTATGCGCATTTTTGCTTTTGAAATGGTATGATATGCCTGTTATTTGGGAAAAGATTATCAAGACAAACAATTCAACATTAAAGGAAGTGTAAATGTGACAGTCACAAGAGAAGGTAATGAAATTATCGGCAAGCGTACATTTGATGCGCCGATACAACAGGTATTCAATGCTTATACTACAAAAGAAAAATTTGAACAATGGTTCTTTCCTAAAGGCGGGGAGATACAAGTCTTTGAATTTAATCCAAAAGCAGGTGGAAAGAATTTCTTTAAAATAACGATGCCAGACGCTCAAAGTTATACTGTACAACACTATGAAATGATAGAAGCTCCACACAAAATTATTTATCGTGATTATTTCGCAGATGAAAAAGGTCATGTGGATACAAAGATGCATGGTATGCGTGTGGAAATCTATTTAACATCACAAGGAACTCATCAGACAGAAGTACGTTCTGTGTCAGTGATGCCTTCAGAAGAAGCAGCGAAACAACTGATGGAAATGGGTGTCGAACAAGGTATGGAGAGTACATTGGATCAGTTAGAAGAACTCCTGAAACAGTGATAGGGGATTCCCCGATTTCTGCGCTAAGTGATATTCAATCTCATTTGAAAGTGCTAAACTATAATTGTTAACACAAAAGAGGTGAGATGAATGAACGAGCGTTACGTAAAAGTTGTGATTCTTTACGTTATCAGTACATTACTTCCATCCTTAATTTTCCCATCAAAATGCGTTTCAAATAGCGGATTGAAATGGACATTAAGAACAATCGCAGGCTGTGGTATCTTCTCAGCTGGCTTAAAATGGATGGTTAAACGTAAAACACAAAAGCAAGCTAAATAATTGATATGGAAATACTGGAGCGTTTTTGTTCCAGTATTTTTTCTTTTCTAATTTCCCATAATTTCAAAGAAACATTTACATAATTTTAAAATTGATTGGTCTGAACAGATTATTTAAATATTAGATATAGGAAAATTTAAATAAAGGGTAGGCATCGGCTTAAATTAATAATATACTAGATACATCTTGATTAGATTATGGGAGGGAAAGTTTTTTATGGTTATGCAAAATCATAAAACGGTTGAAGATACATATACTTCACGCGAAACGATGGATAGCGTAGTCAGTTCATCACAAATGAAATCAGTAATGTTAAGCAAAACCCCTGCACGTTACTTTTTAAAATCTATGATGTCAGGTTTCTTATTATCAATTGTGGCAGTATTTATGCTTGCGATGAAAACACAACACACTGGTTTAAATGAAGGAACAATCAACTTTATCGGAGCTGTTTCATTCAGTTTAGCCTTAGTATTAATTGTATTAACGAATTCAGAACTTTTGACGAGTAACTTTATGTATATGACTGCTGGTGCGTATTATAAATCAGTACCAATCGGTAAAATCTTATGGCTGTTTTTCGTATGTTTCCTAGGAAACATTGTCGGAGGCTTTGTGTTATTCGGTTTAATGAAATTCACAAGCGTTATGACTCCAGAAATGGTTAAAGCGTTGACAGGTATTGTCGATAAGAAAACAATCCTTGGCACTTGGGATGGTATTTTAGTGAAAGCAATCTTCGCAAACTTCTTTATCAATATCGGTATTTACGTATCTATGCAGTTTAAAGACGGCTTATCAAAAGGCTTCTTTATCGCATGTGGTGTTGTAGTCTTCGTATTCATGGGCTATGAACACGTTGTTTACAACGCTAACTTATTCTCAGGTATGATGTTCTACAATATCGGCGCATTAGCTTGGTTAGATGTCTTAAAAAATATTGTTTTCGCATTTATCGGAAACTATATCGGCGGCGGTATTTTCGTAGGTCTGCTTTATGCATTCTTTAACGGAAAACGTAATCACTACTTAGATCAACAAAAATAATAAAAGAATATGCAGCAGATGATGTAATGTTTTTTAATTTTTTATGTTTTCACATATAAATAGTTGAATACGTCAGGGAATCCCCTCAAGATAGAGCTAAGGGGATTCCCTATTTTTATATTAATTATGTGAATGCATTCACATTAATTCAAAATTTAAGGTACAATGCAATTAAAGGGGGGAAATGCATATGACACAAACCATTGTCGTTATGCATGGAATGAGACGTGGCAAACAAAATCAATTATTGATGGAGGAGCTTGACAGTGTTGCACAACAAATAGAAGGCACATTTGATGTTGCGTTTATCGAGAGTGATGAACTTTCATTACCTCAGGTAATACGTAAACATTTATGGGAGGGTGAAACTTCCTTTGTGATTGTGCCGCTTTTATTATTTTCTGGCAGACATTACTTACAAGATTTGCCTGAAGTGATGCGTCAGATGCAACTGATGTTTCCAAGTATTACGTATGAAATACGTCAGCCCCTTTGCGACCATCCAAGTTTAACTAAATGGATCAATCAACGTATCGAAGCATGGCCAGATGCACATACACCTGGTTCCGCAATTGTTTTGATTGGGCACGGCAGTCCGATTGTGACAGAGCCTGATGCCGAAATCGATGATATTGCGACACGAATCACTACAGATTTACCGGTCTACACCATGATGTTTTATGGGGATAAACAATTTGAGGGGTTACTCCCTGAAATGAAAGAGGATTATGACCAAATCTATGTGATTCCAATTTTCTTTTACGATGGTTTCTTGGTCAATAAGATTAAGAAAAAAATCGAGAAAATAAAAGGAGATTCCAATATTACAATCGCTTCAGCGTTGAATTTTGAACCGGAGTTAGATGAGATGTTAATTGATAGATTGAATCAGAAAGAGGCGGTTTGATATGTATCCTATACAACTGGATTTGTCAAAGAAACATGCAGTATTAGTCGGCGGAGGCAGAATCGGATACCGTAAGTTTAAACAACTGGCAAAAGCCAATTGCGGAGATGTTACAGTTATTTCCAAATCTTTTTTGCCAGAATTTTTTGAAGAGTCTTACCCCAATATGAAATTAATCACAAAAGACTATGCGAAGGAAGATATTGAAAACGCAGATGTCGTGATTATCGCAACAGACTCACCAGAAATCAATGATCAGATCAAGAAAGATACTAAACCGACACAGTTGGTTAACCATACAGGGGATAAAGAACGATCTGACTTTTTTAATATGAAAGAATTTGAGTTTGAAGATTTATCCATCAGTGTCCGTTCAAATGGCGGAGATTATAAAAAAGCGAAACATGTGGCACAAGCGATTCAACAATTTTTAGCTGAAGAATACGGGAGGGAATAAGGATGCCAAAAACTAAGTTAGTCATGATCGGTAACGGTATGGCCGGCGTCAGAACAATTGAAGAGATTTTAGAGAGAGACAAAGATAAATATGAAATCACAATTATAGGGAAAGAACCTTATCCAAACTATAACCGCATTATGTTATCAAACATTTTACAAAAGAAAATGTCGGTTGATGAAACAATCATGAACCCTTACTCATGGTATGAGGAAAATAACATTTCACTTATTACAGGAGAACGTGCAACACGCGTTAATCGTGAACAAAAATTAGTGGAAACTGAATCAGGACAAGAGATTCCATATGATATTTGTATCTTTGCGACAGGTTCAAATGCGTTTGTCTTACCGATTCCAGGTCATGAATTACCAAGTGTAATCGGATGGCGTACGATTGAAGACACAGAACGTATGATTGAAATTGCGCAAACGAAAAAAGAAGCAATCGTTATCGGTGGCGGCTTGCTTGGTTTGGAATGTGCAAGAGGTTTACTTGACCAAGGTATGAACGTTACTGTTGTTCACTTAGCTGAATGGTTAATGGAAATGCAGTTAGACCGTCAAGCAGGTGAAATGTTACGTGAGGACTTAGAAAAACAAGGCATGCGCTTTGAATTAGGTGCGAATACAAAAGAAATTCTAGGTGAAAACGACGTTGAAGGTATCCGTTTAGCAGACGGCAGAGAATTACCAGCTGACTTAGTTGTTATGGCTGTTGGTATTCGTCCATTTGTTCAAGAAGCGAAAGACTCTGGTCTAGATGTAGAACGCGGTATTGTTGTGGATGACTTCATGCGTACAAGTGATGAAAACATTTACGCAGTAGGTGAATGTGCGCAACATAACGGCAAAGTTTATGGTTTAGTCGCTCCTTTATATGAACAAGGTAAAGTATTAGCTGACTACTTAACTGACCGTGATACAGACGGCTATAAAGGTTCAACAACATTCACATCATTGAAAGTATCAGGCTGTGACTTATACAGTGCGGGTCAAATTCAAGAAGATGAAGAAGTTGAAGGTGTTGAAATCTACAACAGTCAAGATCATATCTACAAAAAAATCTTCTTAAAAGGTGAACGTGTTGTAGGTGCGGTATTATACGGTGATACAGATGATGGTACGCGTTTCTTCAATATGATGAAAAAACGTGAATCTATCGAAGACTACACATTAGTTTCATTATTAAGCAAAGCTGGCGAAGAAGAAGGTTTATCTGTTGCGGACATGGATAATGAAGAAACAATCTGTGGCTGTAATGGTGTAACTAAAGGTACAATCGTCAATGCGATTGTAGAAGATGGTTTAACATCTGTTGCGGAAGTGACTAAAGCTACAAAAGCAGGTAACTCTTGTGGTAAATGTAAACCGCAAATTGGTGAATTATTAGAACATACATTAGGCGGCGCGTTTGTCGCATCAAGACCTGCTGGTATTTGTGAGTGTACAGATTTAACACGTGATCAAATCGTGACTCAAATCCGTGCTAAAGGTCTGAAAACATCTAAAGAAGTACGTAATGTGCTTGGATGGAAAACTGAAGGCGGTTGTCCTAAGTGCCGTCCAGCAGTCAACTACTACTTAAATATGATTTATCCAAATGAACACGAAGATGAAAAAGCATCTCGTTTCGCAAACGAACGTTACCACGCAAACATCCAAAATGACGGTACATTCTCAGTTATCCCACAAATGCGTGGTGGTGTGACTAACCCTGATCAATTAATCCGTTTAGGTGAAGTTGCGAAGAAATATGATGTACCTCTAGTTAAAGTAACAGGTTCACAACGTATTGGGTTATATGGTATTAAGAAAGAAGACTTACCGAAAGTATGGAAAGATTTAGGCATGCGTTCAGCATCTGCTTACGCGAAGAAAACACGTTCTGTTAAGAGCTGTGTCGGTAAAGAATTCTGTCGTTTCGGTACACAATATACAACACGTCTTGGTATCCGCTTAGAGAAAACATTCGAATATATCGATACACCGCACAAATTCAAAATGGGTGTATCTGGTTGTCCAAGAAGCTGTGTAGAATCAGGCGTAAAAGACTTCGGTGTTATCGGTGTAGAAAATGGATTCCAAATCTATGTCGGCGGTAACGGCGGTACTGAAGTTGTGAAAGGTCAATTCTTAACTACAGTAGAAACTGAAGATGATGTAATCAAACTATGCGGCGCGTACATGCAGTATTACCGTGAAACAGGTATTTATACTGAACGTACAGCACCTTGGTTAGAAAGAATGGGCTTCGATGTGGTTAAAGAATATGTCTTAAACCCTGAAAACCAAGATGCATTATATGAACGTATCATGGAAGCAAAACGTGCAGTTGAACAAGAGCCATGGTCTGAAATTGTAAATGATCGCGAAGATCAAAAAATCTTTGAAGTAGAGAAGGTGTAAGTATGCATACGTTAGAAAAAATTAAAGTAGCGGCGTTAGATGACTTAACACCCTTAATCGGTAAAAAAGTCATTGTGAAAGATAAACAAATTGGATTGTTCTTAACAGAAGACGGTACAATTCATGCGATTAATAATGTGTGTCCGCATAAACAAGGACCATTATCTGAAGGGACAGTAGCAGGTCATACTGTATTCTGTCCGCTTCATGACTCTCAAATCGACCTAAAAACGGGTCTTGTCCAAGACCCTGATGAAGGTTGCGTTGAGGTCTATACAGTAGAAGTGGAAGATGGAGATGTGTATTTATGGCTGTAAGCACGACCGGGCATGTGTACTTGGTCGGTGCTGGGCCAGGGAATCCTAATTTATTGACACGTAAAGCAGAACATTTAATCCGTACTGCGGATATTGTCCTTTACGATCGATTAGTTAATCCCTTTATCTTGCAACTCGCACCTCCTGGTATTGAAATTGTCGATGTAGGTAAAAAGCCGTACAGCCGACATATTCAACAAGGTGAAATCAATGACATCATTGTAGATTCAGCATACAAACATCAAAGGGTCGTTCGTCTAAAGGGAGGCGACCCAGCGATTTTTGGGCGTGTACAAGAAGAAGTGGAAACTTTAAAAGCACATGATATTCCTTGTGAAATTGTTCCGGGGATTACGACAGCCAGTGCAGCATCAGCTGTTTTAGGTATTGGTTTAACAAGTCGTAACGTCTCTAAGAGTGTGACATTCACAACTGGAAGCTTTAAAGATTCAAAAGAAGAAGAAATTGATATTGCTTCATTGATTGATGGCGGAACTTTAGCTATTTACATGGGTATCAAGCGTCTTCATAAGATTATTGAACAAATTTATCGACAAGTCGGCAAAGACTACCCGATTTGTGCCATTTTCAACGTTTCTTATGCGAATCAAGTGATTATTCGCGGACATCTGTCTACGATTGAAGAAGATGTACGAGATGCTGCACCTGAAGATGCACCAGGTATTTTACTAGTCGGAGATGCGATGGGCTTAACAGAAGGTGCCACATATATTGAGTCTGATCACTTGCCTGAGTATTTCGGTAAACAATGTATCGTTACAGGAGAGAGAGAAGCGGCTATTGAAAAAGCATTTGAAATTTATGATGCTGGCGGTTGGGCCATGATTGATCCGAATAGCGGAGATACTTATCATCAAAGTCAATTAGATTTAATCTACCGCTTTATGCAGATGGATGACATTACAGAAATTGTGAAAGCATAGAAAAAATATCTTAAGTATAAGCAGTGCCACTTACTAAGAGGGTGCTGCTTTTTTGTGTTGTTCAAAAAACATAGGGAATCCCCTCTAGGTTATAGGTGAATCCCTAATACATCTTACATAATAGAAATCGTACAATAAGAGTAAGTTGAAAAAATAGTAAACAGTATTTACGAAGTTAACAGCCTAGTGAGCAAAGTAATTGAGATGAGAGGATGTTAGAGATGGCAAAATTTGGATTAAACTTCTTTAAGCCGACTGAAAAATTTAATGGTAATTGGTCTGTTTTACAAGATAAAAGTAGAGAATGGGAAAAAATGTATCGTGAACGTTGGAGTCACGATAAAGTAGTCAGAACAACTCATGGGGTGAACTGTACAGGTTCATGTTCTTGGAAAGTATTCGTTAAAAACGGTGTCATTACTTGGGAGAACCAACAAATTGACTACCCAAGCTGCGGTCCAGACATGCCGGAATTCGAACCGCGTGGATGTCCTCGTGGTGCTTCATTCTCTTGGTATGAATACAGCCCGCTTCGCGTACGCTACCCATACATTAGAGGGAAATTATGGGAACTTTGGACAACAGCATTAGAAGAAAATGAAGGTAATATGATTAAAGCTTGGGCTTCTATCGTTGAAGACAAAGAAAAAGCAGAAATTTATAAAAGTGCACGTGGTAAAGGTGGACACATCCGTGTCGCATGGAAAGATGTTTTACAACTGATTGCAGCACAACTTCTTTACACAATCAAAAAAGACGGTCCTGACCGTATCGCAGGCTTCACACCGATTCCAGCGATGTCAATGATCAGTTATGCATCAGGTGCACGTTTCATCAACCTATTAGGTGGAGAAATGTTAAGTTTCTATGATTGGTATGCCGATTTACCACCAGCGTCACCGCAAATCTGGGGTGAACAAACAGACGTACCTGAATCAAGTGACTGGTACAACTCAAGCTACATCATTATGTGGGGTTCAAACGTACCGTTAACACGTACACCAGATGCTCACTTTATGACAGAAGTTCGTTATAAAGGAACAAAAGTGGTTTCAGTTGCACCTGACTATGCTGAAAACGTGAAATTCGCTGACAACTGGTTAGCACCAAACCCTGGTTCAGACGCAGCGATTGCACAAGGTATGACACACGTTATCTTGCAAAAATATTACGTAGATGAACCTTCTGAAATGTTCGTTAACTACGCTAAACAATATACAGATATGCCATTCTTAATCATGTTCGATAAACATGAAGATGGCTTCAAAGCAGGTCGTTTCCTACGTGCGAGCGACTTAGGTATGGAATCTGAAAACAACGAATGGAAACCTGTTGTATTTGATAAAGAATCAAGTCAAATTATCGTACCTAACGGCACAATGGGCCAACGTTGGGAAGAAGGCAAGCAATGGAACTTGAAGCTTGAAAATGAAGACGGTTCTAAAATCGATCCAGCGTTAACAGTAGCTGACGATGAACATGAAATTAAAATTATGAAATTCCCTTACTTCGATAACGCTGGCAACAGCATTTTCGAACGTCCGATTGCAGCACGTAAAGTAACATTAGCAAACGGCGAAACAACATATGTGGCGACTGTTTTCGATTTAATGACAAGTCAATACGGTGTACGTCGTTTCGGACATGAATTAGAAGCAAAAGGTTATGACGATGCGGATACAGAATACACACCAGCATGGCAAGAAAAAGTAACAGGTGTGAAACAAAAAGTAGTCACTCAAGTTGCTGAAGAGTTTGCCCAAAACGCAATTGATACAGGTGGCCGCTCAATGATTATCATGGGTGCAGGTATCAACCACTGGTTCAACTCAGACACAATTTATCGTGCAGTCTTAAACTTAGTTATGCTGTGCGGTTGTCAAGGTGTAAACGGCGGCGGCTGGGCACACTATGTAGGACAAGAAAAATGTCGTCCGATTGAAGGCTGGAGCACAATTGCCTTCGCGAAAGACTGGCAAGGTCCGCCACGTTTACAAAATGGTACAAGCTGGTTCTACTTCACAACAGACCAATGGAAATATGAAGAGTCTGGTGTCGATAAATTAGCATCACCATTAGCAGAAAATATTAAACACCAACATCCAGCTGACTATAACGTAACAGCTGCACGTTTAGGATGGTTACCGTCTTATCCGCAGTTCGATACAAACAGCTTGAAGTTCGGTGAAGAAGCAAGAGATGCTGGAGAATTCAACAACGAAGCAATTTTAAAACGTGCTGTTGACTCTGTAAAAAATCGCGAAATGAAATTTGCGATTGAAGATCCGGATTTACGTAAGAACCATCCGAAATCATTATTTATCTGGCGTTCAAACTTATTATCAAGTTCAGCAAAAGGACAAGAGTACTTCATGAAACATATGTTAGGAACAAGTTCTGGATTACTTGCTGAAGCAAACGAAACAGATAAACCTGAAGAAATGATCTGGCGTGATGAAGTACAAGGTAAATTAGACTTGATTGTTGCATTAGATTTCCGTATGACTTCAACACCATTAAAAGCAGATATCGTCTTACCAGCTGCAACTTGGTATGAAAAACACGACTTATCATCAACAGATATGCACCCATTCGTTCACCCATTCAATCCAGCGATTGACCCATTATGGGAATCACGTTCAGACTGGGATATCTTCAAATCATTAAGTAAGACATTCTCTGATTTAGCGAAAGTGCATATGCCAGGTACATTCAAAGATGTGGTGACTTCACCATTAGCGCATGACTCTAAACAAGAGATTGCGACACCTTACGGTAAAGTTAAAGACTGGACAAAAGGCGAAGTTGAAGCGATTCCTGGTAAAACTATGCCTGGCTTCTCAGTTGTAGACCGTAACTATACAGAAATCTATGACAAATTCATTTCTGTCGGACCTTTACTAGAAAATGCGAAGTTAGGTGCGCACGGTGTCAGCTTCCCAGTTAAAAAACAATACGAAGAAGCTAAAGATATCGTTGGTACATGGAATGACGATACAGTGAAAAACGGCTTGCCACGTATTGATACAGCAAGACGTGCTGCAGATGTCATCTTAAATATTTCATCAGCAACAAACGGTGAGTTATCTCAAGCGTCATATAAAGACTTAGAAGATAAAACAGGTATGCCTTTAACAGATATTTCTAGTGACCGCAGTGCTGAAAAGATTACATTCTTAAACATTACATCACAACCACGTGAAGTGATTCCGACTGCAGTATTCTCTGGTTCAAATAAAGGTAAGAAACGTTATTCACCATTCACAACAAACATTGAACGTTTAGTACCGTTCAGAACATTGACTGGACGTCAAAGTTACTATTTAGATCATGAAATCTTCCAGCAATTCGGTGAAAGCTTACCGGTTTATAAACCGACATTACCACCGATGGTCTTCGGTACAAAAGATAAGAAAGTCATCGGCGGTCAAGATAACTTAGTCTTAAGATATTTAACACCTCATGGTAAATGGAATATTCACTCAACATACCAAGATAACCAACACATGTTGACGTTATTCCGTGGTGGTCCGGTTGTTTGGATTTCTAAAGAAGATGCAGAAGCACACGATATTAACGATAACGATTGGTTAGAAGTATATAACCGTAACGGTGTTGTTACAGCAAGAGCCGTTACATCACACAGAATGCCGAAAGGAACAATGTTTATGTACCACGCACAAGATAAACATATCCAAACACCGGGTTCTGAAATTACAGGAATGCGCGGCGGTTCACATAACGCACCGACTCGTATTCACTTGAAACCTACGCAAGTAGTTGGGGGCTATGCCCAAATCAGCTATAGCTTTAACTATTATGGTCCAATTGGTAACCAAAGAGATGTTTATGTAGCAGTGAGAAAGATGAAGGAGGTAGATTGGCTTGAAGATTAAAGCACAAGTAGCCATGGTATTGAACTTAGACAAATGTATCGGGTGTCACACATGTAGTGTCACTTGTAAGAACACTTGGACAAACCGTCCGGGTGCAGAATATATTTGGTTTAATAACGTAGAAACAAAACCAGGTGTCGGTTATCCGAAACGCTGGGAAGACCAAGAGAAATATAAAGGTGGATGGACACTGAACAAGAAAGGCAAATTAGACCTTAAAGCGGGCAGCCGCTGGTCTAAGATTGCTTTTGGTAAAATCTTCTACAACCCAGATATGCCAGTCATTAAAGATTACTACGAGCCTTGGACTTACAACTACGAACATCTGACAACTGCAAAAGCAGGCAAACATTCTCCAGTTGCGACTGCACACTCAGTCATTTCTGGTGACAAAATGGATTTACATTGGGGTCCCAACTGGGAAGATGACTTAGCAGGCGGACACGTAACTGGGCCAGAAGATCCGAACATTCAACGTATTGAAGAAAAAATCCAATTCGACTTTGACCAAACATTCATGATGTATTTACCACGTTTATGTGAACACTGCTTAAACCCAAGCTGTGTAGCATCATGTCCATCAGGTGCAATGTACAAACGTGACGAAGATGGTATCGTGCTTGTTGACCAAGAAGCTTGTCGTGGATGGCGTTACTGTATGACAGGATGCCCATACAAAAAAGTTTACTTCAACTGGAAAACTAACAAAGCTGAAAAATGTACTTTCTGTTTCCCGCGTGTTGAAGCTGGTTTACCAACAGTATGTTCAGAAACTTGTACTGGCCGTATGCGTTATTTAGGTGTATTACTGTATGACGCTGACCGTGTACATGAAGTTGCATCAACTGAAAATGAACAAGATTTATACGAAAAACAATGTGATTTATTCTTAAATCCATATGATGAAGAAGTTATTGAACAAGCGTTAAAAGACGGCGTATCAATGGAATGGATCGAAGCTGCACAAAACTCACCAGTTTATAAATTGGCAATCGAGTACAAATTAGCTTTCCCATTACACCCTGAATACCGTACATTACCAATGGTTTGGTATTGCCCACCATTAAGCCCAATCATGAACTACTTCGAAGGTAAAGATTCAATCAAGAACCCAGATGCAATCTTCCCTGCAATTGAAGAAATGCGTTTACCGATTGAATACCTTGCAAGCTTATTGACTGCTGGTGATACAAAAGCAGTTAAAGAAGCATTACAACGTATGGCAATGATGAGAAGTTACATGCGTGCACAAGTGACAGGTAAAGACTTCGATTTAGATCGTTTAGACCGTCTTGGTTTAACAGAACGTCAAACTAAAGAGATGTATCGTTTATTAGCGATTGCGAAATATGAAGATCGTTTCGTAATCCCAACATCTCACAAAGAACAATATATGGACACTTATGCTGCACAAGGCAGTCAAGGTTATGAATTCAGCGATAACACAATCGGCGGAAGCGGTTGTGACGGCTGTGGCGCACCAGTAGCAATGAAACCGGGACAAACTGGACAAGAAGCTTATAACGAAAGCTTCTATGGAGGGATTTTCCGTGATTAACCTGAATAACTTTTATAAATATCAAGAGTCAATCGGTTATTTTGCGCAACAACTGAACTTTCCAGAAAAGTTAACTTTCCATCCTAAGACATTTGAAGATGTTTTCGATAGTCACCATCCAGCATATGCTGAGATGGTGGAATATCGTGAACGTATTCTAAGTTATCCGTTGACTGAAATTAAACAACTGTATACAGATACATTTGATTTTAATAAAGAAGCACCGCTGTATATGACTTACAATAAATTTGATACGCAGAAAGAACGCGGACAAATGTTAGCGAAACTCAAAGTACTCTATGAAATGTTCGGACTCGATATGGTCGATAATGAACTTTCAGACTTCTTACCGTTAATGCTTGAATTCTTATACGCTGCACAATGGCAAAACGATGATCGTGCAGAAGGCAATATCGAATTCATTATTATGGTGATTGAAGATGGAACATTTGCGATGCTGAATCAATTAAGAGAAATGGATAGTCCGTATGCACCTTTAATTAAAGGCTTAAGAGAAACACTCAAATTATGTTTACAACCAAGTGAAGAGGTGACACCGCATGCTTAATCAATTTTTGTGGGTCATATACCCATATTTATGTATCGCCATTTTTATTCTCGGTCATATTGCCCGCTTTAGATATGACCAATTCTCTTGGACAGCAAAGTCCAGTGAATTTATTGAAAAGAAACGTTTGAAATGGGGCAGTTTATTATTCCACTTAGGGATTATCCCGGTAGCAATTGGACACTTTGTGGGTTTAGTAATCCCGCCATCATGGATCAGCGCAATGGGAGTCAGCCATGAGATGTACCATTTCGGGGCTGTATATATCGGTAGTATTTTTGGTATAATAACATTAATTGGAATGTTTTTATTAACGTCACGCCGTGTATCAGTTAAGAATATCAGACATCTTAGTTCTGCATCAGATATGGTTGTAAACTTTTTCTTGTTGATTCTTGTATTTATGGGGTGCTATGCAACGTTAGTAACAAATGCGGTTATGCCAGATTTTGATTATAGATCATCAATTTCTGTATGGTTCAGACAATTATTCACATTTGGACCAGATGCAAATTTAATGACAGATGTGCCATGGTCATTTAAACTTCATGTATTACTTGGTTTTGGTATCTTTGCGTTATGGCCATTCACAAGATTGGTTCATGTGTGGAGTGTACCATTGACTTATGCGAGCAGAAGTTACATTATTTACCGCAGAAACAAAGTCAAACATAGATAGGAGGAGACAATTTGAATAGTGTAGTTGCGACGGGTTACTTTAACTATCAAGCTGCTTTGGAAGAAATCAGAGAAGAAGAACAGTTTGATTTTGCGGCGATTGCTTTGCCTGAAGATGACTCACATAGTGCAGTCATCAAATGGAGACATGCGTCAGGCAATCTCAATAACCGCTATCAGCTGATTGTCTTGCGCCCTGGCAAGGGGTTGGCTGGTCTTGTTATCCGAACTGGCTCTAGAATGATTATCGATGATGTCAATACTGTGCTGAGTCCAAGCGACAAGCTCAGTTATCCGATTGTTTTAAGTGAATCACTGACAGCAATGGTTGCCATTCCTTTATGGCATGATAATCGTGTGTATGGCGCATTGTTGCTAGGTCAACGTAATGGGCGTCCATTGCCTGAAGGCAGTGAAGAGATTCGCATTAATCACAGGTTAGGGAGTTTTAGAGATGAAATCAATTGATAACCGTGAAAAATTACAAGAATTATTGACCAAGTATTATTTAAATACCAATGAAAAAATGGTGTTTTTAAATAAGGAAGGTCAAGTGATCGCGTTGAATGAAGCGGCGGAAGAGGTCTTTTCTGAAGAAAATGACTATAGTCAAATGACGAATGCGATTTGCAGAAGATGCGAAGGCTATTCAAATGAGTTTGATATTATGTCATGTGAAAACTGTTTTTTAGAAGCGTTAGAAATCGGCAAAGGCAGCTTCCAAGTCTTTATGCGCACACGAGACAATAAAATTGAACCATACACTGCTTCATACGAAATCATCGATACAGCCAATGAAATCTATGCATTTACACTACACAATGTTTCTCCTCAGATTGAACGACAAGATAAACGTTATCAGCGTTTGATGATGCAAAAAACAATTTCAGCACAAGAAAATGAACGTAAGCGGATTTCCAGAGAATTACATGATGGTATTGTCCAAGAATTGATTAATGTAGACGTTGAATTACGTTTATTGAAGTATCAACAAGATAAAGATGAAATGGTTGATAATTCTAAGCGTATTGAAGGCATTATGTCACGTTTAATCGATGATGTCCGTAATTTATCTGTAGAGCTGCGCCCATCTTCATTAGATGACTTAGGACTAGACGCTGCTTTCCGCTCTTACTTTAAACAGTTCGAGAAGAACTATGGTGTGCATATTGCGTATCATACTGATTTTTCGGCACAACGTTTTGACAGCGAAATCGAAACGGTAGTTTATCGTGTGGTACAAGAAGCATTATTCAATGCGCTGAAATATGCACAAGTAGACACAGTTTACGTTTCCTTACACTTAGGAGAAGCGTCCATTATCGCTGAAGTGAGCGATCACGGTACAGGATTCAATATAGGTGATAAAGCAAAAGGAACCGGTCTAGGATTATTCGGTATGAATGAACGTGCTGAATTAGTCAACGGTTCGGTTAATATTGATTCACAAGTGGGACGTGGTACAATAGTGACGTTAGAAGTTCCAATAACTGATAAACGATAGGAGACTTGATGTTGAGAATTGTTATTGCAGATGATCACGCAGTGGTGAGAACGGGCTTCTCTATGATCTTGAATTTCCAAGAGGATATGGAAGTCGTAGATACTGCTGCTGAGGGTGTTGAAGCATACCAAAAAGTGATGCAGCATCGCCCTGACGTGTTAATTATGGATTTAAGCATGCCGCCAGGGGAGTCAGGTTTGATTGCGACAAGTAAAATTATGGAAAGTTTTCCTGAAACAAAAATACTTATTTTAACGATGTATGATGATGATGAATATCTGTTCCATGTCTTAAGAAATGGCGCGAAAGGCTATATTTTAAAGAACGCACCAGATGAACAATTAATTTCAGCTGTGCGTACGGTTTATCGCGGCGACACTTATATTGACCCTAAAATGACGACATCATTGATCAATGAATTTGTGAATAATTCTGACCAAGATGGCAAAAATACGAATGATCCGTTTCGGATTTTATCTAAACGCGAGTTAGAAGTATTGCCTTTAATTGCCAAAGGTTATGGAAATAAAGACATCGCAGAAAAATTATTTATTTCAGTGAAAACTGTAGAAGCACATAAAACACATATTATGCAGAAGTTAGAATTAAAATCTAAACCAGAATTAGTGGAGTATGCCTTAAAGAAAAAATTGCTTGATTTTTAAAATAGGAATGACATTGAACTCATCAAAATAGATGAGTTCTTTTTTAATTTAAAGTCGAACAATTTGAATAGTATGTGACTAATATGTGAAAAATTGTGATGAAAAAAGCCTTTAACATGCTGATTTTAACTAAAATAGAGGGATTAGGGAAAAGCCGAATGTTTTAAGGGAATGCCCTTATGTTCAATAATTCACCTAAATAATACACTATTAAGTGTAAGCAGTATCTTTAACTGATGAATAAAATAACTTCGACTCAAAAAACACATCAGGGGGATACTGCTGCTCTTATTAAATATGATATGAAAATGTAATGTTAGGGTGAAAAAAATGAACAAATCTAGAGGCGGTTTACAGTTAACCATCCAAACGTTGAGTTTGGTTGCCGGCTTCATGGTATGGATTATCATTGCACCATTGATGCCGCTGATTTCAGAAGACATTAAAATTACGAGCGGACAAGTTTCAATTGTACTCGCAATACCAGTTATTTTAGGATCTATTCTTCGTATCCCATTCGGTTATTTAACAAACGTTATTGGCGCAAAATGGGTCTTCTTCGCAAGTTTTATTATTCTATTAGTACCTATCTTTTTATTAAGTTCAGCAACATCAGTTAACATGTTAATGATTGCAGGCTTTTTCTTAGGGGTAGCAGGTGCGACTTTCTCAGTTGGGGTAACATCATTACCTAAATATTTCCCTAAAGAAAAAGTTGGTTTAGCGAATGGTATTTACGGTATGGGTAACTTAGGGACAGCCGTATCTTCATTCTTAGCACCACCATTAGCAGGTGTTATCGGTTGGCAATCAACAGTGAGATTATACTTAATCTTAATGGCAGTATTCGCAATCATAATGTTCTTCTTAGGAGATGCTAAAGAACCTAAAGTTAAGGTTCCATTTGTAGCACAAGCGAAAGATTTATTAAAAGACTTACGTTTATATTACTTAAGCTTATGGTATTTCATTACGTTCGGTTCTTTCGTAGCATTTGGTATCTTCTTACCTAAATACTTAGTTGATCATTTCAATTTGACTTCAGTAGACGCAGGAATCAGAGCAGGGGTCTTTATCGCGATTGCGACATTACTTAGACCGCTTGGTGGTATCATCGGGGACAAAATTGATGCGGTGATGGCATTAAAAGTCGACTTTATTATTATGATTATCGGTGCTGTCTTATTAGGTATTTCTGATGGTATCTTATTATTTACAATCGGATGCTTAACAATCAGTGCATGTGCAGGTATCGGTAACGGTTTAGTATTCAAATTAGTACCGCATTACTTCCACAAAGAAGCAGGTGTCGCAAACGGTATCGTATCAATGATGGGTGGTCTTGGAGGATTCTTCCCGCCATTAGTGATTACGTATGTGACAAGCTTAACAGGAACAAGCCACTTAGCTTTCATCTTCTTAGCATTATTCGGAGTGATTGCGTTTATCACGATGTGGCATTTAGGCAAGAGAAACCGTTCGCTTGCAGCTAAATAAGAACGGTATGGATGAATGAACATGTAAATATTGAAGACGTATGGACCACTAATAGATGAATGTTAGTGGTCCTTAGTCATATTAAAAAGCAGGACAAGAGAAAGGTGATAGACCTACACTTGTTCCTACTTTGAATGTTATTTAATTGCTTGAAGTTTAGTGTGCGCGGTACGTTCACGATTAATTTTACGTGTCGTCATAATCAATGCCGCAAATGCAATACTGACACTTAACATCGATGAACCGCCATAGCTGAGCAACGGTAAGGTTACACCTGTTAAAGGAATGGTACCTGAAACACCGCCGATATTAACAAAGGCTTGGATAAAGATATAACTGCCGATACCGATACATATCAGCTTGTAGAAGTGATTTGAAGTACGGTTAGCATAGATTAAACTTTTCACCACAATGAGTCCATAGAGTCCTAATACAATCAGTACCCCGATTAAGCCTAACTCTTCAGACAAGACAGTGAAAATAAAGTCTGTATGCGGTTCTGGCAGGTACCCAAGTTTTGAAACTCCATTGCCGAGTCCTTTACCGAATAAACCGCCATTACCGATTGAAATTAAAGCACTTGTCAGCTGATACCCTTCATTATTTTCATATTTGAAAGGATTTAAGAAAACAGCAATACGTTTGATTCTGTAAATGTTCTTCGTATCAAAGAGTAATGTATAAATCAGATACATTGCTACAGGCAAGAGTGCGATGCCGAAGATTTGCACTTTAATTTTATTCTTGATATCAGAATAAAGTAAAATGCATCCTATAATGACGACGGTTAACATGGTTCCACCTAAGTCACCTTGTAAGAGTACAAGGACCAGACCAAAGCCTAATAAGAGTAACGGTGGAATTAAATGATTAATTTGATAGTCACGCTGTCTGCTTAATCGTCGATCAATGATGTATGAGAAATAAAATATAGAAGCGAGTTTTAAAAACTCGGAAGATTGGAGACTGAAAAATCCTAAGTTCAGCCAGTTTTTGGAACCGTTGATTTCTTTACCTATTAATAAGGTTAAAGCTAAAAGTCCAAAGGTAACTAACAACATGACCAATTGAACATTTGGAGATTTAAAGAAATCGATTCTGACAAAAAGAGAGAAAAAGATTATGATAAGTCCAATCACGAAATAAATAGCTTGGCGTTTCATGAAATGGTTGCTTGCGACAGGGTAGCCGCCTGTTAAAGAACCTTTTGAAGCGGGTACCATACTAGCACTATAAACCATGACAATCCCAATAAAACCAAGCAGGATAAAGGTTATGATCAAACTCAGATCCACACCTTTAGTTGCGTTACGCAACGCTCTGAGAAATTTCTTCAATTCTAGTCACCTCTACGATTGTCTGTTTTTCCTTAAACGCGATGTGAAATATAATGCATTAAATATCTATTATATAGATTTTGTTTACAACTATCCACCTTTTATAGGTAAAAGAAAATTGAATGAAACACAAATAAAAAAAGAAGCCTTGAAATGACTTCAAGACTTCCAAATCAAGCATTGCTTCACACAAGCTTTATCTATTATTTTACGGTATCATAGTAACGAATGTTGTCTGAGATTTCTTTAAGGTAGAAGTTGCCTTTTGGTTCAACTGCTAACTCAGTTTCAGCATCAAATTCAAGGTTATCGAAACGTTTGAAGAATGATTCGTACTCTTCAACAGATAATGCTTTTCGGTTTTTCAACATTGCTTGATGTGCTTTAACATCAAGTGCGTCTTTGAAGCCGTCTGCAAGTGTAGCTGTGAAGAATTCACCTACTGAACCAGAACCATAGCTGAATAGACCGATACGGTCTCCGCTATTTAAATCATGGTTTTCAAGTAAAGAAATCAAGCTTAAATAAAGTGAACCTGTATAGATATTTCCGACATAGCGGTTATAATCCGTAGCAGATTTGTAACTGTCATTTAATCTTGCTTGTGTATCTTCTGAGGCTGTATCTGTTAAAATAGAATCAAGTGCTTTTTGACCCATCTTTGTGAATGGTACATGGAAGCATAACGCAGCAAAGTCAGACAATGATTTATGATAACGTTTCGCGTATTCGTTCCAACTTTCTTGGAAAGAATGGATATAGGCATCTTTAGATAATTTACCGTCAACAAGCGGATAAATTTCACCAGATGGTCTCCAGAAATCGTAAACGTCTTCTGTAAATGCAACTGAATCATCATGCAACTCAGCAATACGCGGGTTATGACTGATTACCATAGCGACTGCACCAGCACCTTGTGTCGGTTCACCGCCGCTGTTAAGTCCGTAACGCGCAGTATCACTTGCGATAACTAATACTTTTTCATTAGGACGTGGTACTAAATAATCTTTTGCCATTTGAATCGCAGGAGTCGCTGCATAGCATGCTTCTTTCATTTCGAAACAGCGTGCAAAAGGTTGAATTCCTAGTAGATGATGAATCTGTACAGCAGACGCTTTCGCTGAATCAATTGCTGATTCAGTTGCGACAATAACCATCGTAATATCTTTCTTGTCTTGTTCTGTCAAGATAGGTTGAGCAGCGTTCGCACCCATTGTTACAATGTCTTGACTGACTGGGCTTACAGCCATTTCAGTCTGACCGATACCAATCAGAAACTTGTTTGGATCTACATTGCGTGCTTCGGCTAAATCAGCCATATCTACGTAAAAGTTCGGAATATAAAAATTAAGTTGGTCGATACCAATTGTCATAAATAACCAACATCCTTTCTTGATATGTTAAATCACTTTAAATCATATCAAAAGAGGGTACAAAAATACAATTTTAAATTAGTAGCTAGTGATAAAAAAGGAGACTAAATTATGAGCAAAATCGCAATTGTTAGTGCAAAACGTACACCAGTAGGAAAATTCAGAGGGAAATTAAGAGATTATTCTGCAGTACAACTTGGCACCATCGCTTTAGAAGCAGCAATTGATGCTATCAATCTGCCGAAAGATAAAATCGAGAATGTAATTTTTGGTAACGTATTGCAAGCAGGCAACGGACAGAATCCAGCACGTCAAATCTTGGTAAATGCCGGATTGCCGACATCAACTCCTGGAATGACTATCAACGAAGTATGCGGATCTGGTTTAAAAGCTGTAATCTTAGGTAAACAACTGATTCAATTAGGGGAAGCAAAAGTTGTCGCAGTTGGCGGTGTTGAAAGTATGACAAATGCACCGAAACTGGTATTACCTGGACAAGAAAAACCTGTACCAAGCTTTATGCATGACGGTTTGACAGATGCGTTTGAAAATGTACCGATGGGGATTACGGCTGAACGTATTGCGGATAAATATGAAGTGACACGTGAACAACAAGATGCGTTTGCGGTCAATTCACATCAAAAAGCGTACGAAGCATCTCAAGCTGGTAAATACCAAGCAGAAATGATTCCATTAACAGATGCAGATGGCGAAGAAATGACAATGGACGAAGGTATCCGCGGTAACAGTAATGTAGAGAAACTTGCGACTTTAGATACTATCTTCAAAGAAGACGGTACAGTAACAGCAGGAAATGCTTCAAGTATCAATGACGGTGCATCAGCCTTAATCTTAATGGATGCAGACTATGCACGTGAAAACGGCTATGAAATTATGGGGATTTTAGGTGATTATGCAGAAGTCGGTTGTGATCCTGAAATTATGGGTATCGCACCTTACTATGCTGTATCTAAATTATTAGAGAAAACAAATCAAACAATTGATGATATTGATTTAGTAGAAATGACAGAAGCATTTTCAGTTCAAAGTATTGCGGTTAAAGAGAATTTGAACATTCCAGATGAGAAATTGAACATCTACGGCGGCGCAGTCGCAATCGGTCATCCAATCGGTGCTTCAGGGGCACGTTTAGTGACATCATTAGTTCATGAACTGCATCAAGAAAATAAACACAACGGTATTGCAACAGCATGTATCGGCGGCGGTTTAGGTATCGCATTAGAAGTTGAAAAAGGAGAGTAAGCAACATGAAAGCATTGGGGAAAGATTTCAGACACTTATCACGTCAAGATAAATTACAGCGTTTAGAAGACAATGGTTGGATTTCACAAGAAAGTCATCAAGAATTGTTAGATATACCGCTGCTTTCTGAAGAAGTGGCTGATAGTCTGATTGAAAATGTGATTACACAAGGTGCATTGCCTGTCGGATTATTACCAGACATTATTGTAGACGGTAAACATTATGCGGTGCCGATGATGGTAGAAGAACCATCAGTCGTAGCTGCCGCAAGTTATGGTTCGAAGTTAGTCAATCAAACTGGCGGATTCAAAGTTGAATCGAGTGAACGTTTGATGATTGGACAAATTGTCTTTATGGAAGTAGAAGATCCAGCACAATTAGCTGAACAATTAATTGAGAAAGAATCACAAATTCATCAAGTCGCAGATGCAAGTTATCCATCGATTTTAAAACGTGGCGGTGGTTATCGTAAAATTGATGTCGATACGTTTGAAAAAGAACAACTAGTTTCTTTAAAAGTTTATGTTGATACGAAAGATGCGATGGGCGCTAATATGATGAATACCATCTTAGAAGGCATTTCTGGCTTCCTGAAAGGCGAATGGCCAGAAATCAATGTCCTAATGAGTATTTTGTCTAATCACGCTACAGCGTCACTTGTGCGCGTCTCAGGAGAAATTGATGTTTCAGCTTTAGCACGTGGTGAGATGAGCGGTGAAACAGTTGCGAAACGTTTGGAAGCTGCTTCAGTTTTAGCTTATGTCGATCCATACCGTGCAGTGACACATAATAAAGGTGTCATGAATGGTATTCATGCAGTAGTATTAGCAACAGGCAATGACACACGCAGTGCTGAAGCCAGCGCACATGCATATGCATGTAAAGAAGGACAATATCGCAGTATGACAAAATGGGAGTACTTAGAAGATAAAGGTCGTTTAAGAGGAACGATTGAAATTCCGATGACACTCGCAACTGTCGGCGGCGGTACAAAAGTGGTTCCGATTGCACGTTTAGCACAAGAAATCTTGCATGTGGATTCTGCACAAGAATTAGGTGAAGTTGCGGCAGCAGTCGGCTTGGCTCAAAACTTCTCAGCGTGTCGTGCTTTAGTATCTGAAGGTATTCAAGAAGGTCATATGAGTCTGCAGTATAAATCACTGGCGATTGTCGCAGGTGCGAAAGGTAACGAAATTGAACAGGTAGCCGATGCTTTAAAACAAGCAGACACTGCGAATATGGCTGAAGCGGAAAAATTGTTAGCTGAATTACGTAGTAACTAAAAATAAATGTTATAAATCAATATGAGATGTCATTTTGATGAGAGAAGCGGGTTCTTAAAGAGGACTCGCTTTTTTTGACGTAAAAAAACAGCATCTCTTAAAGGAATGCTGCGAAAAATAATTATTAATCGATTGTGATATTAGAACCCGCTAAGTCTTGTTCATCTTTCTTAGGCAATACAACAGTTAAGACACCATCTTTGTAAGAAGCTGAAATCTTGTCGCTGTCGATATTACTGAAAGAGAATTCACGGCTGACACTGTCAGTGCTACGTTCTCTTTGGATTACGCGACCTTCTTCATTTTCAGTACGACTTTCAATTGAGCGTTTTGCGCTGATTTTCAGTGTACCTTCATTATAAGAAAGGTTGATATTCTTTTTATCAAATCCTGGTAAATCTGCTTCAACAATATATTGGTTATCTTTTTCTTTAATATCTGTTTTTACAGCATTTACCGTTGGGATTTGATCTATAAATTGGCGTCCGAATTCTTTGAAAATGTCAGTGGGTTTACTTTCGAAAGGCATATAAAATCGCTCCTTTTCATTGTTTAATTAAAGCTCGCTTTAGTCATTCATACCCGAATTCTTGTAAGGCAATCTTACTGAGTATTCAGCGAGTTCTGACTTTAATTATATCACGTCCAGGAGCTGATAGATAATCAGAGGATTGTAGTGTTAGGCTTCAGAAAAGTTATTAACGATAAATTTCGATAGGATAGATTTAATTGTTTTCGCATCTTCCATTGAAATGTCTAAATCATTGAAAACTTCCATCGCAATATGTGAGATTTCGTGGCGAGTGTTAACACCTTCTTCAGTTAAAGAGACAAGGAGATTTCTTTCGTCTGATGGCTGTCTAAGACGTTTAACAAGCCCTTGTTTTTCTAACTTTTTAATCATAGGTGTTAATGTTCCAGAATCTAAATATAATCTTTCCCCTAAAGATTTGATGTTGATATATTCATCGTCTTCTATAGCGAGTAGAACAATATAGCCAGTATATGTCAGCCCATATTTCTTAAGATGCGGGGTATAACGCTTAATTATCTCTTTAGACGACACATAGAATAAAAAACATAATTGTTTATCTAAAAAGTTGTTAGGTTCATGCAATTAAATCACTCCTTATTTAAAACAACGATATTATGAACGCAATCACTTGTCAAGAATAAATTTCGTGCCTATAATTTACTATGTTTAAACTTTGTAGTATGAAAATATTCAAATAGATTCCGTTTTGTTCGAAAAATAAACATAATAGATAAAGGAGCAAAAAATATAATGGAAAAACAATGGTTTGATGATGTGCTGAGAGCACGTAAATCAGTAAAGGTTTATGACCCGAATGTGAAGATTTCACATGAAGAAATGGATGAAATGTTAGGGAAAGCAGCACTAGCACCTTCTTCAATTAATATGCAGCCATGGCGAGTTGTTGTTGTAGACAGTGAAGAAGGAAAAGAAAAAGTCCGTCCTGCTATGCAATTCAATACAAGACAAAATGATACATCTGCTGCGATGGTTGTTATTTTTGGTGATTTACGCAACTACGAGTATGGTGAACAAATCTATCAAGGTAACGTTGATAAAGGCTATATGCCTCAAGAAACTAAAGATGACTTATTATCTAAGTTTCTACCATTTTATAAAGGGTTAAGCTTGCCGCAAATGACATCTATCGTAAATATCGACTGCAGCTTGTTTGCGATGCAGTTCATGCTTGTCGCTAAAGCACATGGCTATGATACTAATCCAATCGGCGGTTTCGATAGAGAAAATATTGCTTCTATTTTAGGTTTAGATCCTGAACGCTATGTTCCAGTAATGGTGGTTGCTGTAGGTAAGGCAGATCAAGCAGCACATCATACGTATCGTTTAGATGTAGATGCTTTCAGACGTTATTTCTAATGTAATCATCGACAAATTTGTTACAATGTAATTAAATGTGTGACAAGTAAGGGAAACTTCATTCATAATTATATAGATAATATATTTTTATATGGATGAAGTTTAAAGGCTAAAGGAGTCTGGCTATGAGTAAAAGAGTTTTTCATTTGATTTTAATTATTATCGGTTCCTTAATTATCGCAACAGTATTCTTCTTTGGTTTGAAAACCTATCAAGGTAAGCAAAATTTAAAATTGGTGGATCAGTATATTGCTGAACATCAATTACAAGATGATATCAAATCAGAAAAGAAAAAATTCAATGCGAAAGACGGCGTTTATTATAAAGAGGTTGTCTTTAAAGATGAACCGCAATTAACGTATGTGATTCAACCGATGGGGACTTCAAAGGGATTATTTGCACAAGCATTTGATACGCAAACAAGAAAGCATATCAAAAAAGCTAAACATAATTTCTTTGATGACAATTATAAGCTTAAATAACCGATTAAGTATGTTAGAATAAATGTGATTAAGACATTAAACACGATGAATAGTGTTTAGTGTCTTATTTGCGTTACAAGGATAGTTGTGTGATTATGAAAACTCTATCACAACTTATCAAAAATTGATTATTATCATCAAAAATGGATATAACACCTTTAGTATCAGCATAGAGAAAAAACATGATAGGAGGGACGGCATGACACACAGAAATCAAAAACGTTGGCCGGGCTTTGTACTCGTGATTATTGGCTCTATATTCTGGGGCGTCGGCGGTACAGTATCACAATGGTTGTTTGAAAATAAACAATTACCGGTCACGTGGTTCGTGGGTGTTCGTTTATTAGTATCTGGATTACTTTTAGTTATAATGTCATTCTTTTTAGAAGGTAAGAAGACAATCACCATTTGGGCAGATAAAAAAGATACGCTCAAATTATTTATTTACTCACTCATTGGTATGTTAGGTGTGCAATACTGCTTTATGGCGACCATTCATTATGGTAACGCAGCAGTAGCGACGTTGCTCCAATATTTAGGTCCTGTCATTATTATCTTGTATTTAGTTGCAGCTAAAGTCATCCGTTTCAGATGGAAAGAAGGTATCGCAGTCACATTGGCACTAAGTGGTACATTCTTCCTATTAACGAATGGTTCGCTTGCAACATTATCTGTTCCGATGCCAGCAATTATTTGGGGTGTAATGTCAGCTTTTGCGATGGCATTCTATACCATCTTCCCCGTACAATTGCTTGCTAAGTGGGGAACGGTCAATGTTGTAGGTTGGGCGATGTTAATTGCAGGTATATTCTTAAACTTCTTACATCCGATTTGGAAAGTTGATACATCAAATTGGGATGTAAAAGTCATTGTGTATTTATTCATTTCAGTGATTATTGGTACGATGTTTGCATTCTGGCTATTTATTTCCAGCTTGAAATTCTTATTCCCGCAAGAAGCCAGTGTACTTGGTACGATCGAACCGTTAACAGCGATTTTATTATCAGTTGTATGGTTAGGCGTATCATTCGGTGCTTGGCAAGTTATGGGTGTCGCATTAATCGTATTAATGGTAATCTTCTTAGCAGTCGTCAAAGACTAGCGGTATAATTAGGATAGAAAGATAATTGCTTCAAAATATGTTATTTTACACTGTTATTTAATATAATTTTAAACATTTAGTGTAAAATCATCTTGAAGTTTTAAATTTTTCTATCCTAATTATTTATTTTCTGATATAATTAAACAATGTCAGAAAAAGGGGAGATGCATCAATGGCTATATTTAAGAGAAAAATAAGTTTACCAGTGCAGGTTATGATCGCGCTTGTTCTTGGTGTTGTTGTAGGACTATTGCTTTATGGACAAAAAGACATCGCGAATTATATACAACCGCTTGGTGATATATTTTTAAACTTAATTAAAATGATTGTTATTCCAGTCGTTTTCTGTTCGCTTGCCTTATCTATTTCAGGTGTAGGTGAATCTAAAACAGTTGGACGTTATGGACTTAAAACAATTATTTACTTTGAAGTGATTACAACTATCGCAATTGCATTAGGTGTTTTGTTCGCGAATATCTTTAAACCGGGGACGGGACTAGATCCGAACAAATTACCAAAAGGTGATATTACTAAATATGAATCATCAGCACATGCAGCTGAACATTCTACATATGGCAATCATTTTATTGATACCATTGTTAATATCATTCCGACGAACTTTTTCGAAGCATTAGCTAAAGGCGAATTGCTTCCGATTATCTTCTTCGCTGTATTCTTTGGATTAGGAATTGCAGCTATCGGAGAAAAAGGAGAGCCTGTTAAAGCTTTCTTAAGCGGAGTGTTAGAAGCGACATTCTGGATGATCAATAAAATCTTGAAACTCGCGCCTCTAGGCGTATTCGCATTTATTTGTGTAACAATTATGACATTTGGTGCTTCAGCATTGGTTCCACTATTGAAATTAGTGGCTGTTGTTATCGGCGCAATGGTCTTCTTTGTAGTAGTAGTATTGGGCATTGTAGCTAAATTATGCGGCATCAGTGTATTTGATATTATAAAAGTATTGAAAAGTGAAATTTTATTGGCATTCTCAACTTCAAGTTCAGAAGCAGTATTGCCAGTTATGATGAAAAAAATGGAAAACTTCGGTTCTCCGAGAGACGTGACATCATTTGTAATTCCAATCGGCTACACATTCAACTTAGATGGTTCAGCACTGTATCAATCAATCGCCGCATTGTTCGTTGCACAAATGTATGGTATTCACTTAAGTTTAGGTGAACAACTTGTATTAATCTTTACATTGATGATTACATCAAAAGGTATGGCAGCGGTACCGGGAACTTCAATCGTTGTACTTTTAACAACATTAGGTTCTATGGGCTTACCAGCAGCTGGTCTTGCGTTAATCATCGGTGTGGACCGTATTCTGGATATGGTTCGTACATGCGTTAACGTAGTCGGTAACGCATTATCAACAGTCGTTATTGCGAAATGGGAAAATGTCTTCGATAAACAAAAATCTGAAGACTACTTAAAATCTATTTAAGCAATACACACGTATAGAGAGGTTGTTAAAACCTGACTCTAAATTTAAATTTTCTGACATAATATTTGTAAAACTATTAAAAAGGGGTCGGGACATAAATGTTCTGACT